>JAIDOO010000044.1 GCA_029063275.1 Clostridia bacterium | reverse complement strand
CTATACGGTAGAACATGGCGTTATCGTAAAAAGAAAGAAATAGCGAGAACGTAAATATTGACAAAATGTCCGCAATGAGGTTAAAATAAATTTAACAATTTACAAATAAGGAGTCTAAAAATGAAGGTTACTGTTTTTGACGGAACAAAAGCAAAGGCGGATAAAGTAGTTTGCAATACGTTCGAAGAAGCCGAAAAATTAATGAGGGAGTGTGCCTTAAAACCGCTTGCATCTTTGTGTTTCGGCTATGAGAACAGTGAATGTCCCAAGTTTGACGAAGCGCCCATACTTTCCGTTGATATTAACGGAGAATTAGCAACGTTGAGCTATTACTACGTGGAAGCCGATGAGGATGACGAATACGAATGCGACGATTATGAAGAAGAAGGCGAGCCGTGCTTGTGGTTTTCGATCGGCAATCATAAAGACAAGGTAAGGTTTTTGAACGGCAAAGGAATGAAAACAGATTTGAAAGACGGTGAAAACGTTGTAACTTTGGAACAGGCGATAGAGTGCGTTAAGCGGTTTTATAAAAGTAATGAGTTGCCCGGCTGTATAGAATGGGACAGAATTTCTTAATATGACGTCAAAAACATAAATTCGGAAAAAGTTATGAATAAAACACAGTTGGAAAATTTGATTGAAAGAATGAACACCCCGCCTGAACCCGGAATCAGGGTTAGTTGGGAAATGGAGGCTTGGAAATCAAGGCGAGAGGCGGAAAAATTAAACGATACTGCTTTATTGCCTGTGTTGGAACAGATTATTGACGAACACCGTGGCGAAAGCGACGGGGAACGTGAAGTGCGTAGAGCCGCACGGTTTATATATGCAAAAATATTAAGTAATAATTTTGACGAAAAGGGTTTTTCGTTTTTATTGAACGAACTTTTTACAGAAACCGATTATTTTACTATCGACAGTATATTAACAAGTATTTGGTTTCTGGATATTCCGCAGGATACAAAACTATCGCCGCTTTTGAACTTTGCCGAAACTGCGAACCGCGAAAATTTGCGAATGATTCTCAATATTTTAAGCGAATATAAGAACAAAGGAAACAAAGACGCGATTTCCGCTTACCCCGAATTTTACAAAAAAGTTCTCGGCAAGTCCGTACCGCTGAAACAAGCCGTCATAGATATTTTGCAAAGTCACGCCATTAAATCGAAGGCGGATTTGGATAAACAACCAGATGAAGAAGGTGCGGCTTTGTACGAAGATTTGAAAGCCGGCATATTGGAAGAATACGATATTACTTATAAAAAGTTGGTTTCTTTGTTAAATAAATTGGTCAAATGAACTGTACAAATTGAATATTTTTCGTTTCTTGCGACACATATTGTCGCTTATAAAAATAAAGTCGAACTACTTTTCAGTAATTCGGCTTTTTTAATGTAAAAAATAACGC
>JAIDOO010000043.1 GCA_029063275.1 Clostridia bacterium | reverse complement strand
AGAGCGTATAATTCGTCCGTTACCTCGATTTCGCTTGTCGTGCCGTCCGCAAATTCGTATTTGATTTTTTGCATTTTGAAAACCCTCCGATTTTGATTTTTGTTTTGAAAAATCGCTATCGGCAGTTTTCGCCGTATATAGAAAAAGCCCCGACAGCGCGGCTAAACGCTATCGGGGCAAAATAAAAAGTTTACGCAAAACGTAGAATAAGCCCCTTATAGGCTTAACCTACTGCGTAAACTCATAACTCCATTTTATGGCATACAGTTCTTTTACAGTAAAAAAGTATTATTCACTTGTTTTATATGGCAATCGCCTTATCCGTTTTGCGGCTTATGCGGGTGCGCCATATAAGCAAATAATACAAGATTTGCGCTATCGTTTATTAAAATGCTTTGTCGTGATTTATCTTTTAATGTAAAAGGAAGTCCCCCAAAGTGGGGAACTTCCAGTTTTTAATTTTGCAATTCTAACGGAACGACAGTTACTTTGCCTTTATCAACCTCAACAATTATTCGCTTATGGCAACTTTCACATTTTATAATTCCGTTTTTAATTGTTTCCGCTTGTATAAGCGTTTTTGAGCAGATAGGACAGCATACATACATTTTCATACGCTCACCTCATATTTTTTAAGGCTGCAATATTTCCCGTTTGAATGTATTTTATCCTTTCTAATATTTTTTCGGGCGGTAAATCCCACCAACGCATAGATAAAAGTTCATTTATTGTATCATCTGAAAAACGCTTACGAATAAATTTTGCGGGTACACCGCCCACAATGGTATATGGCGGCACGTCTTTTGTAACAACGGCACGCGCACCGATTATTGCACCGTCGCCAATAGTAACTCCCGCTAAAATTACCGCTTCGTAACCTATCCACACATCATTACCGATTACAATGTTACCTTTATTGTCCCACGCTTTATCTGCCCATATGCCGTGTTCCCATTCTTCATAAAAAATAGGAAATGGGTACGTTGAAAGTGAACGCATCGTATGATTTGCGCTGTTAAACAAAAACTTTGCGCCGCAAGCAATAGAACAGAACTTGCCTATTATAAGTTTATCGTGGTTGATAGGATAATGGTATATTACATTATTTTTTTCAAAGTCTTTCGGGTTGTTTACGAAATCATTATAGAATGTAAAATCTCCGACTTCGATATTCGGGTTAGTTATTACATTTTTCAAATATACAATTTGTTTGTCCTCACTGCGAGGATATATTTTAGTGCTATCCGGAATAGCCATTTTAGTCATCTCCTTATAAATTTATTTTGTTAAGACTATTCCGGCAAAGACAATGCAAAGTTTCATTGTGCAAACTCCTTTAATAAAATTAAGT
>JAIDOO010000042.1 GCA_029063275.1 Clostridia bacterium | reverse complement strand
GTAATAAGCGGGCATGAATTTTTTAGTATAGTAATTTTTTTCACTCCTTGTCATAAAAAACTCCTAAAAAAATCTTTATATTTTTATATAAACTTTTAACGGCGTTTAAAAACAGTCAAAAGCTTATATCACGCTTAAATTTTTCAATATCTTTCAACGCGCGCTCGGCTAAGAGGGCATATCTCTGCTTTTTGTCGCGCAAGGGTTTTTCAAGCGGCGGCAAAATGCCGAAGTTCGCGTTCATCGGCTGGAAGTTTTCGCAAGGCGCAGATATATGCCTTGACAGCGCGCCGCAAACCGTTGTGCCGTCGGGGATAACCACCGGTTGTCCGCTCAATCTTCTGTAAGCGTGCGCGGCGGCAAGAATACCGCTCGCGGCGGACTCGACGTAGCCCTCTACCCCCGTAATCTGCCCCGCGAAAAACACGGTCGGGCGGACTTTCAACGAAAAGTCCGCATTAATATTTTCGGGCGAATTTATATAGGTGTTGCGGTGCATTACGCCGTAGCGCAGAAATTCCGCGTTTTTCAGCGCGGGGATTAAAGAAAAAACTCTTTTCTGCTCGCCGAATTTCAGATTGGTCTGAAAGCCCACCAGATTGTAGGCTTCCCCGTTTGCGTTTTCCTTTCTGAGCTGAAGCACCGCATAAAATTTTGCGCCGTTTTTATCGGTTAAGCCCACGGGCTTGAGCATTGCAAATCTCAGGCTGTCTTTGCCGCGCGACGCCATAACCTCCACGGGCATACAGCTTTCGAAAATTTCGCCCTTTTCGAAGTCGTGCAAAATCACGCGCTCGGCGCCAAGAAGCTCGCTTACGAAATTTTCGTACTGCTCTTTATCGAGCGGGCAATTTATGTAATCGTCGCCGCCCTTGCCGTATCTGTCGCCGTAAAAACAGTTTCCGAAATCAATGCTGTCCCGCGAAACTATCGGAGCTGAAGCGTCGTAAAAATGCAGACCGCCGCCGCAGATACTTTTAATATCCTCGGCAAGCGGGTCGCAAGTCAGGGGACCCGTTGCGATAACCGCGTTATCTTCGGGTACCTTTTTTACTTCTTCACAGACGGTTTTTACGTTCTTGTGCGAAAGTATTTTATCCGTAATATACTCGGCAAAGCCCTTACGTTCAACCGCAAGCGCGCCGCCCGCAGGTACTTCGTTTGCGGCGGCGGCTTGCATTGTAAGCGAACCCAGAATACGCATTTCCTGCTTTAAAAGTCCGCAGGCGTTGCCGTAAACGTCCTTACTCTTCAACGAGTTGGAGCAGACCAGCTCGCCGAAATTTTTATCCGTATGCGCGGGGGTGAAAGAGCTCGGCTTTATATCGTACAGCGTTACCTGCACTCCGCGCTCGGCAAGATAATACGCCGCCTCGCAACCCGCAAGCCCCGCGCCTATTACTTTAATTTTCATTTCCGCTCGAAGGCTTTTTTTCCTCTTTGGGCGCGGCTACCGAATAGTCGCAGTCCTTTGAAGAACACTTTATTTTATCGCCCCTTAAAATGAGGTACGCGTTGCACTTAGGACATTTTTCGCCCGTGGTTATATCCCAGCTTAAAAATTTACACTCGGGATAGCCCGTACAGCCGTAGAAGATTTTGCCCGTTTTGGAACGGCGCCTGAGCATAGGCTTTCCGCAGTCGGGGCATATGCCGTCAAACCTTGCGGCGGCTTCCTCCGCGCTTGCCGTGGGACGGCGCGCCCCGCATTTGAAACATTCAAGGAACGAGCCGTACCTACCCTTTTTCAATATCATATTCCCTGCACCGCATTCGAGGCACTTTTCCTCGGTTACCTTAGCGTCGAGCGGAAGTATAGCCGAGCACTCGGGATAGTTGGGGCAGGCAAGGAACTTGCCGAATTTTCCGCTTTTGACAAGCATATTCGCGCCGCACTTGGGACAGCGCATTTCGGAAATTTCGTTTATACTTTCGCTTACGATATTCGAGCAGGCTGGATAGTTAGAGCAAGCCAAATACTTGCCGTACTTGCCTATCCTGCGTATCATATTGCTTCCGCATTTTTCACACTTGATATCGGTAGGCTCGTCGCCGTCGGTTGACGCGGTTTTAAGCTTTTCCGCAAAGCCGGGATAAAAGTCCGCTATAATCTTGTGCCAGTCAACGCCGCCGTCCTCTATTTTGTCCAGTTCGTCCTCCATATGCGCGGTAAAGCCCACGTCCATAATGTCGGTAAAGTACTGAACTAGCATATCGGTAATTTTATATGCGACTTCGGTAGGCACCATATATTTGCCGTCCTTTACGACGTAACGCCTCTTAGTCAGAACCGAAATAATCGAAGCATAGGTAGAAGGTCTGCCTATACCCTTTTCTTCCATTGCTTTAACGAGGGAAGCGTCCGTGTATCTCGAAGGCGGACGGGTGAATTTTTGCTCTTTTGTAAGCGAGTTTAATAACAGCTCGTCGCCCTCGTTTAAAGGAGGGAACAATCCCGCGCTCTCTTCGTCGTCCTCTTTTTCCTTGGGCGCGTCCTGATACGCCTTGGTATAGCCCGCAAAAAGCAACGCCCTTCCGCTCGCCTTAAAGACGTAGTCCGAAGCGCTACACTCTATCTGCATAGTGTTGTACTGCGCTTCCGCCATCTGCGAAGCGACGAATCTGTCGTATATAAGTTTGTAAATATTAAAGTGCTTTTTATCCAGTTTGCCCCTCAGGCTTGACGGGGTAACTTCCAGGTTTATGGGGCGGATAGCCTCGTGCGCGTCCTGCGCACCCTTTTTGGTTGCGTAATAGTTGGGCTTTGCGGGAACGTATTCTTTGCCGTAATGCTTTTCGATATGTTCGAGCGCGGCTTTTTGCGCGTCCTGCGAAACCCTGACGGAGTCCGTTCTGATATAGGTTATAAGCGCGATATGGTCGCCGCCCAAATCCATACCCTCGTAAAGGTGCTGTGCTATAAGCATAGTTTCGGGCGAGGTCATTCCGAATTTGTTGGACGCGTCCTGCTGTAAGCCCGAGGTTGTGAAAGGCGCGGGCGCGTGCTGTTTCGAAACTCCCTTTTTGACCTTGGTTACCGTAAACGCCGCGTTCTTTAACTTGCTTTCCACCTCTTCGGCAAGCTCTTTGCCCAGACTTTCGCCGTTCTTTTTAAGCTGGTAGGTAGCTTTGAAAGGCGCGTATTCCTTTTTGACGTCTTGCAGCATTGCGGCAAATGTCCAGTATTCTTCGGGTACGAACGCGGTAATTTCGCGCTCCCTGTCAACGATAAGACGGAGCGCAACAGACTGCACCCTGCCCGCCGATAGTCCGTTTTGTATGCGGTTGTTCAAAAGGGGTGAAAGCTTGTAGCCCACAAGCCTGTCTAAAACCCTTCGCGCCTGCTGTGCGTCTACGAGGTTATAGTTGATTTTTCTGGGCTGGGTCAAAGCCTTCTGCACCGCCGAGGGTGAAATTTCGTTGAACTCTATTCGGTTTTCGCCCTCTTTATCCAGTCCCAGAACGGTCTGCAGATGCCAGCTTATAGCCTCGCCCTCTCTATCGGGGTCGGTTGCAAGGTAAACGCGGTCGGCTTTTTTAGCCTGCTCGGCAAGCCGCTCAATGGTTTCCTTTTTGCCGGGGCTGACAACGTACTTCGGCTCGAAATTGTTCGTAATGCTTACGCCGATGGTTTTTTCGGGCAAATCGCGGACGTGTCCGCTGGACGCGTCAACCTTGTACTTACCCTTTAAATACTTTGAAATCGTCTTTGCCTTTGACGGCGACTCAACTATAATAAGATCCATATTTGTACCTTTTAAAAACTTTTACTTACTTAATTGCCGAAAACGCGTTTCCGCCAAGCCTTATTACCTTGCCCTTTAATTCCAGTCTTGAAATTACGGGCAAAATCTGATTGACCTGCTTTTTAAGCTTGCCGGCTATAACGGGCATATACAAATCGCCCTCTTCGCAAAGAAGATTGTATAACGCGAGCTCGTCGCCCTGCAACTCTTCCTCTTTCGGCAAGGATAAGTCTAACCCAAACTCTTTTAAAATGTCAAGTATATTTTCCGTAAGATGTGCGCCTTGTTTTATCAGCGAGTTGCAACCCTCGCCCGCCTCGGTTTCACGGTAATAGGGAAAAGCGAATACCTCCCTGTTGTTATCCACAGCCAAATCCGCAGTGATAAGCGCGCCGCTCTTTTTAGCCGCAGAAACCACAAGCGTTCCCAGACTTAAACCTGCAATAATTCTGTTGCGGGCGGGAAACCGATATACTTTGGGTGGCGTATCGGGCGGATATTCCGTTATCACAAGTCCCTTTCTTTCCACGCTTTTAAGTAATTGCGCGTTCATAGTCGGATAGATATAGTCAAACCCGTACGCAAGCACGCATATGACGTTGCCCGTTTTCAACGCGCCCTCGACCGCCGCCGCGTCCGCACCCTCCGCTATGCCCGAAACGACGGTAAACACCTGCGCCAGCTCGCCCGAAATTTTTTTGGTGTCGGCAACCGTTTTTAAGGGACATTTGCGCGAGCCGACCACGGCAAAGCACTTGGTTTTTAAAAGCTCGGTTCTGCCTTTGCAGTATAAAACGAGAGGCGGGTCGTCGGTTTCCTTTAAGAGCTTCGGATAATTATCCGAAAACAGCGTTACGCAGGTTATCCCCTTTTTATCCAGCTTTTTCAAAACTTCTTCGCGGAATGCGGGGTCGTTATACTGGGCTTTCAGTTTATTATATACGCCGTCCGAATGACTTTTAATCAAAACGGCGTCCGGCTTTTTATAGTCGGGCTTATCCTTATTCAGCTCCGAGCAAAGCTCGTGTATGTAGTTATAGCTTATTCCTTCCAGCGCGCAAAGGGTTATTAAATTTATTTCTCTTTCGGTGTACATAATTTAAACCGTACCCGCGTCGTAGCTTCTGTAAGAAGCCGCTTCCAGAATATGGTCGGGCAAAATTTCGGGCGAGGAAGCAAGGTCGGCAATCGTCCTTGCGACCTTAATAATTCTCGCTCTGCCGCGCGCGGAAAGGTGCAAAGCCTCGTACGCCTGCTGTAAAACCTCGTCGCACTCCTTTGAAAGACGGCAGTACTTTTTAAGCTGTTTTTCGCCCATATTGGAGTTCACTTTTATGCTTTCTTCGGCAAATCTTTCGCGCTGGATTGCGCGGGCAAGCTCCACCCTGCGCTTTACGCTTGCGCTGTCCTCTTCAACGGCGTCGGATGAAAAATCCTCGTATTTCATTCCGTCCACCTCAACCTGTAAATCGATTCTGTCCAAAAGCGGACCCGAAACCTTGTTTCTGTACTTATGTATCTGTGCGGGCGTGCAGGTGCATGTAAGATTTGCCGAGCCGTAGTTTCCGCAGGGACAGGGGTTCATACTTGCGCAAAGAATAAAGTCCGCGGGAAAAGTAACCGCACCTCCCGCCCTCGTAACCGTGATGACCTTGTCCTCCAACGGTTGCCTAAGACTTTCCAGCGCGTGCCTCGTGTACTCGGGAAGCTCGTCCAAAAACAGCACCCCTTTATTCGCCTTTGAAATTTCGCCCGCGCGGATTTTGCTGTTTCCTCCGCCGCAGAGCGACACCGTCGTCGCGGTGTGGTGCGGCGTGCGGAAGGGGCGCAGCAACACTATCCCCTCTTCCGAAAGCTCGCCCGAAACCGAATGGATTTTTGTAACTTCAAGCGATTCTTCGAATGTCATATCGGGCATTATTGTTGGTATACACCTTGCAAGCAGGGTTTTGCCCGTGCCGGGAGGTCCGTATAAAAGTATGTTATGTCCGCCCGCGACGGCAATTTCAAGCGCGCGTTTAGCCACGCCCTGACCCTTGACGAGGGACAAATCGTGGTCGTAACTGACCGAGCTTTTGGCTAAGCGGAAGCTTCTTAATGCAACGGGTTGAAAAAGCCGTTCGCCCGTCAGAAAATCGACCGCGTCGCGCAGGGATTTCAGCGCGTAAACCTCGGTGCCCTCGATATAGCTCGCTTCGTTGGCGTTGCCTGCGGGAATAATGAATTTTGTAAACCCTTTTGCCTTTGCCGAAATAAGTACGGGCAAAATTCCCGTAACCGCACGCAATGCGCCGTCAAGGGCAAGCTCGCCCAAAAAGACTATGCCGTCAGTACTGCAATCGAGCTGTCCGCTTGCTTTGAGTATCGAAATCGCAAGCGGCAGGTCGTAGTGCGAGCCCTCTTTTTTGATGTCCGCAGGCGCGAGATTTATCGTAATTTTGTTGACGGGAAAATACAGCGCGCTGTTTTTTATCGCGGAACGCACCCTCTCCTTGCTCTCCTTGACCGCCGCGTCGGGAAGCCCGACCAGATCGTATGAAACAATGCCCTTGTTTATATCCGTTTCTATTTCGACGGCTACGCCCTCGATACCGTTGAGCGCAAAGCTTGTAATTTTTGATAACATCTTTTTGACCCCTCTTTTGTAATCGGTAAATTCAAAAGCTCCCGCCGAACGTGGCAGGAGCTTTTTTAAACTTATTTAACTTCCGCAATTTTTGCAGCCTTGCCGGTAAGTCCGCGCAGGTAGTAAAGTTTAGCCCTTCTGACCTTGCCCTTTCTTACAACGGTAATCGACGCAATCTTGGGTGAATGAAGGGGGAAAGTTCTTTCAACGCCTACGCCGAACGAAAGTCTGCGTACGGTGAAGCTTTCTCTGATGCCGCCGTGCTTTTTAGCGATTACGACGCCCTCGAAGTTCTGAATTCTTTCCTTAGTTCCTTCGATAACCTTGAAGCCTACTTTTACGGTGTCGCCCACGTTGAACGAGGGGACTTCCTTTTTCATTTCCTCTTTTTCAATTGCTTCAACAAGATTTTTCATATATTACCTCCAATTTAAGACGTTCGTGCCGAAACTTTTTCGGCAGAGGACCGCCCGAAGTGTTCTAATAATAACAGATTAAATTTTAAAAATCAACTCATTTTAGGGGGTGTGTCGCAATTTTCACAAAAAGCCTTCCGCTTTACCGCAGATCTTAATTGCTTTGCCGCTTGATGTGCTTATTACTGCGTTTCGCTTTCATAGTTTTCTTAGGGAATTTCAAGAAAACAGATGGTCATCAAGCCGCATCTTTCTTGGTGAACGAACCGAACCGCTTGTAGCCCGTTGAAATAATGATATGCTTTTGATATCCTACAAAATTTAATCAGTTGCTATTCTTTCATATTTATAGTATAATGATTATACGATAAACAGTAATTTAACTGAGTCATAATATTTGCAAGATAGGTGTTTCGGTTAATGAATTATAGTAATCAGGTCAAGGTATTCTTGTATAAAGTCATTATAGAGGTTGATCACTATTGACATTGCGCGAT
>JAIDOO010000041.1 GCA_029063275.1 Clostridia bacterium | reverse complement strand
GAAATACCGTAAGCTGGCTACCCTCGTCCGCGCTTTTTTTTATCGACTTGATAATCTCTTTTGTATTAAATTCAACGTCCGCAACTCTCATATCGGGAGTTGCGGCGCATATTTTTATAAAACCGAATTGCATTTAGTCCTTCTTGGAATTAGCCGCCTTGTGCGCCTCTCTGATTTTGGCGTCGATTTCAGCCTTGATTTCGGGATTAGCTTTAATATAATCCCTCATTTTTTCACGACCCTGCGCGATTTTTTCTTCGTTATAATAATAGAAAGCACCGCTCTTGGTAATTATATTATACTCAACACCGAGGTCGATTAAACAGCCCTCCTGTGAAATACCTTCGCCGTAGATAATATCGAATTCCGCAACCCTGAAAGGCGGCGCAACTTTATTTTTAACGACTTTACACTTTGTTCGGTTTCCGATAATATCGCCGTCGCCCTTTATTGCGTCGGCTTTTCTGATATCGAGGCGCACGGTAGCAAAATATTTAAGTGCCTTACCGCCGGGAGTAGTTTCGGGATTGCCGAACATAATACCCACCTTTTCGCGCAACTGGTTGATAAAGATTACGCAGGTTTTAGAGCGGTTTGTTATCGCAGTAAGCTTTCTTAAAGCCTGAGACATAAGTCTTGCAAGAAGTCCGACATGCGCGTCGCCCATATCGCCTTCGATTTCCGCTTTGGGGGTAAGGGCCGCAACCGAGTCGATTACGATAACGTCTACCGCACTGGAACGGACAAGCGATTCACATATATCCAGCGCCTGTTCACCTGTGTCGGGTTGCGACAGATAAAGCTCGTTTGTGTCAACGCCCAGCGCGTGCGCATATTGAGCGTCCAATGCGTGCTCGGCGTCGATAAAAGCGGCAACTCCGCCCATTTTCTGGCATTCGGCGATAATGTGAAGCGCTACCGTTGTCTTACCTGAAGATTCGGGTCCGTAAATTTCAAGTATTCTTCCGCGCGGTACACCGCCAACACCGAGAGCCAAATCAAGCGACAGGCAGCCTGTGGGAATACACTCTAAGTCGGTACTTACCTTGTATTCGCCCAGCTTCATAATTGCGCCCTTGCCGTACTGCTTTTCAATCATTGCTACAGTGGAGTTCAGTGCTTTAAGTTTTTCTTCGTTCATATTTTTCTCCTGAATTATTTTAATGTTTTAAATGCAAGGAACAACGCAAGATTAATTGCCGTGTTAGTAACGTCATTCCTGTCGCCTTTTAAGTTATATTTATAGACCGAAACAGTATCGTGAACGCCTACGGCTATATAAACAAGTCCGACAGGCTTTAAAGTGTTGTCAGACTTAGGACCCGCGATACCCGTTGTCGCAATGCAAATATCGCAATTGCCGCCCTTTAACAACCCTTCCGCCATTTCATATGCAGTCTGCTCCGATACAGCGCCGTACTGGTTTAAAGTCATTTCGTTTACGCCGAGTCTTAACTTTTTAGCCTCGTTCGAATAGGTATTGAGCCCTTCGAAATACACCTCGCTGCCTCCCGGAACGTCTACTAATTTTTTTCCCAAACCGCCGCCG
>JAIDOO010000040.1 GCA_029063275.1 Clostridia bacterium | reverse complement strand
CCGCATAATATCTGTCGAGTTCTTCATACATCACGTCAACAGCCAACAGCCCTAATGAAATCATTTCATAGATCAAAAGCAATCTGCCCGTCCTGCCGTTACCGTCAACAAACGGGTGTATGTTCTCAAACTCGATATGATGCTTGGCAAGGTTATGGAACAACTCAACCCAATTAAACTGCCCCTGCTCTGCAAGCTCGGCGTTGTGCTTACAATCAGCTTGCACTTCCGCCACATACGCTTTCATCTTTTCGGGAACTTGCGAAGGCGGGCAAGGCGTATATACGATTCTCGTCATATTGCCGACATAGTTTTGTATAGTCCTGTATTTACCCGCTTCTTCGTCGCCACGCAATACAAAGCCGTGAACTTGCTTTATAAATTCCTCGGTTATAGGCTTCTTTTCCTTAACCGATTCATATAGAAAATCGAACGCCTGTTTATAGCCGACTATATCTTCGCTCTCTCTTAAAGAGTGTGCGCCTGTAACTATTCCTTTTTCTATAAGCAACTTTGTCTCATCGAAAGTAAAGGTATTGCCCTCTATGGCGTTTGAGTTATGGCTTGCGCTGATAGAGAACTCGTTATTGAAATATTTGAGTTCGCCTGCCGAAAGCGGACGAACTTGTTTCATAAGCGCATAGCTGTTGCCTATCTCGCCAATGATGTCTATATACTTTTGCTGTTCTTCCATTTTTTTAGACATAGCCCGCTCTCCTTTGCCTTATATTATACTCATTTTTCAACCAATAGTCAAGGTTAATTCAACCGTAAGATCGTCCTATTTATCTGCACCCACCTTTTTTGAAAATTTTTCAAACTTTTTTTATCAGCACCTTTAATTGGGCATAAATACGAGCTGTCAGACTCCTCTTGACCTATCTCATCAAGTCCAATCTCATAACAAGACGTTAGCGGTGGCATTCAACGGAATCCCGCCGCCCAAAATATTCTTATGTAGTGAATTGCACCTTTTTAGGCGCGTTGGCGTAAAGGCTTGTCCTCTATCGGCTTTTTGCTTATGTGCATACTGTCATCACTGATAATGACCGAAGCAAACTCGCAGCACTTCGGACACTCGATTTCCACTTTTGTTCCTGCTTCGCCTTTGCAAAGCCGTTTTCCGCATTTCGGACACATAACAAATCTCATAGCAATATACCTCCATTTCCCATAGGCAAGCACCCTTGAATTTAACTAACTACTTTGTTACGGTCTGGGTTTCCGATAACGTAGTAAGTCAAATGCTTGTCCGATAAAATTTATATTCAGTTGCAACGGGGCTGTGCGCAACTCAATACCGATTTAATAAGTTTTGATACAACCCACTAAAACACCTTGTATTTCGCAGTTGCTGACGATTATATCTTTCATAGTCTTATTTTCAGGGTGTAAGACGATTTTGCCGTTCCTATGATACAAGCGTTTCAACGTATTGTTACCGTTTGTCAAGGCTACGACTATATCTCCGTCGTCTGCGTGGTCTTGCTTTCGTAAGACAATCAGATCGCCGTCGTTGATTCCTGCTTCTACCATACTGCTACCGCTCGCGTGTAACATAAACAGCTTTCCGCTACCGAACAGCGAACGCGGCAATTCAAAGCTGTCCTCGATATGCTCAACCTCGAAGCTCGGCTCTCCGCAAGCAATCGCCCCGATAAGCGGCGCAATCGTTGTTTCGCCTTTATCGAATCTTTACGGAAGCTCTATATTGCCGAGCCGTGTCCGTTGTATTCTGCCCTCGCTCTCCAAAGCAAGCACATACCGCTGAACAAGGTTGAGCGAACTCATACCCATATAGTGCATAATGTTCCGATAGCTCGGCGATCTTCCGTTATCCGCTTGGTATTCCTTAATGTACTTCTCCATTTTACTTAAAGTATTTGGGTTGAGTGTTCTCATCTGTATCAACTCCTTAATTGAACGGTGCGTTCAATTTAGATTGTGAGCGCATTATAGCACAAAAAACAATCGTTTCAAATTTTCATTGCCCGTTTATGGGCAGTGAACGACTTTTTTGAAAAATATTTGTTTCCAAAAGCAAAAAAAGACCGACAAGACAATGATTTGCCTTATCGGTCTTTCTACGCTAAATTGAAATTTATCATATCAAGATTGCTTGTTGTTCACTATATATTCCATATTTCATTTTACTTGTTTTCTTGTGTAAAATTCGGCTTAAAAAGTCCGAAAGATAGTTTACGCAAAATTTCTTTATAAGTAACCTCGTCAAAATCTTTCTTGGTTGACAGCACCAAAAAGTCGTCTTTCTTAAACTTAATTATCTTCTCGGTATTCAAAAAACCATTGCGCGCGTAAAAAGCAATTCTCTTTACGCGCTGCTCGTAATTATCCGCAGTTGTATATAACGGCTCTACGTTTAACGTGATTTCACAGCCCGCATATTTTTCTTTAACGTCGTTTAATATCGCCGAGCCATACCCACATGAACGCATTTTGTCATTTACGGCAAGATACCAAATAAACACCATTTTTTTGTTTATAACTGCAAAACAAATGCCGCAAAAATCTTCTCCGTCATAGTAAGACCAAAAATCATAACCGTCTTTTTTTGCCCAATAATTGAGCAACCACATAGGCATACGTTCGTTTTTAGGAAACGCTCGCTTCATCAAATCTTTTACTTCTTTATAATTTGAGGACTTTTTAATTACCGCTATTCTCCTCAATTCCATAATTTTTCTCCGTTTTAATTACGATTTTGCTATTGATAACAATTCTCCGCTAAATTACTGTTTATCGTAGTTACATTTTCGGCATAGGCGCATTGTAAAAGCCGAGCTTATGAAAATCATACCAGCCTTTTATTTGTTCTTCGGTTGATACCAATAAAGCTCGTAATACTTCTTGCGCAAATTCAAGAGCTGCCGTTCCATTTGCCGTGATAACATTATTGTCCAATACCGCTTGCCTATGCATAAAGCCTTGTTCGTTTGTATAAGACGAATATTGTTTTAATTCGTTCAAATCATTAGCCGTATGTTTTGCGCCATTCAACGCCCCAATAGAGCCTAAAAATCTACAAGCATCGCAAATCGCACCTACCACTTTGCCGCTCTTAATGCAAGCATCAATAAGCGGCTTAACTTGCATAGCGTTCTCGTTATGCCACGACATACCACCGATAAGTATTACGGCACCATAATTGGACGGTAATGTAAGTAAATCATAATCAGGCAAACACTTAACACCGCCAATAGAGGTAACGGCGTTCTTTGTAAGTGATACAGTTTTATTTTCAAACTTGCCGCCACTGAGCATATTGACCGCCGACGAAATATAAGCAAGCTCCCAATCAGCCCATTGTTCCAAGATTACATATAGTATTTTTTTCATTATCTTCATTTCCTTTTACGTCGCTAAATTGAAATTTATCGTTCTGTTTCTTGTGCTTGTCTTAATATTAAAAATCGTAAACAATAACAACACCGTGTTCAAGAGAAAATTCAGCTGCTTGCCATAAAATAGAAAAAGCAAATTTTGCTAATGACTCTGTATTATATTCATGTTTTTCTTCTATTCCGTTTTCCTTGCCATATTCCATATC
>JAIDOO010000004.1 GCA_029063275.1 Clostridia bacterium | reverse complement strand
GAGCGACGGCGCAAGTTTAAAGTTGTACAAATCTCCGATACCGCCCTGCGACGAAGGGGTATTTATAAGAATACGGCAGGTTTTCATTCTCTCATAGAACTTAGTGATTTTTTCCTGCGAAGTTGTCAGGTTTACATACAGCGAAGACGTGTGTCCGATACCGCCGTCGTTGACGAGAGTTTCAGCCTTATTTAATGCGTCGGCAAAGTCATCTGCGCGATACATTGCCAGCACGGGAGAAAGCTTTTCGTGTGCGAACTCTTCGGATATATCCACCGATTCGACTTCGCCTATCAGAATTTTTGTGGATTCGGGAACCTCAATCCCCGAAAGACAAGCTATTTTGTACGCGCTCTGACCGACAATCTTGGCGTTGAGCGAGCCGTTTATAATAATGGTCTTTCTGACCTTTTCACACTCTTCCTCGTTCAGGAAATAACAACCGCGCGAAGAAAATTCCTTTTTAACCTTGTTATAGATTTTATTGTCAACGATTACCGACTGCTCGGAAGCACAAATCATACCGTTGTCAAACGTCTTGGAATGAATAATGGAGTTGACGGCAAGCAGAATATCGGCGCTTTCGTCGATAACTGCAGGGGTGTTGCCTGCGCCGACGCCGATTGCAGGCTTTCCGCTGGAATACGCGGCTTTAACCATACCGGGTCCGCCGGTTGCTAAAATAGTGTCTACTTCTTTCATCAAAAGATTGCTTATTTCAAGCGTGGGAACGTCTACCCAACTGATAATTCCCTCGGGCGCGCCCGCTTTGACGGCGGCTTCATAAATTATTTTAGCCGCAGCTATCGTAGACTTTTTTGCGCGGGGGTGCGGGCTTATAATACAGCCGTTGCGCGTTTTAAGGCAAATCATAGTTTTAAAAATCGCCGTTGACGTGGGATTGGTTGTAGGAATTACCGCACCGATTACGCCGATAGGCTCAACGATTTTTTTAATGCCGTAAGCCGCATCTTCTTCGATAACGCCGCAGGTTTTAACGTTTTTGTATTTGTTGTAAATGTATTCGGCAGCGTAGTGGTTTTTTATTACCTTATCTTCTACAATGCCCATTCCCGTTTCTTCAACGGCAAGCTTTGCAAGCGGTATACGCGCATTGTTTGCCGCAGTTGCGCATGCCAGAAAAATTTTGTCAACCTGCTCTTGCGTGTAAGTTGCAAAAATTTTCTGTGCATTTTTGACCCTTGCAATTTCCTGCTCCACTCTTTCAACGGTGTCGCAAATTTCGTAATTAAATTCAAATTCCATTACTTACTCCTGATAATGCTTTTACAATCCATAATATGTGAATTGCACGTCAAATTAATTAAATAATTTTTTATCGATAAAATTATAGCAATTGCAAAAGGTATAAGTAAACCGATTTAAAAACATTTTTTCAAATAATTTATTTTTGTTACTTAATACAAAATTTGGTTAATTTAAAACATTTTAAAACGCAAAAAAATACGGCTGTCGGACAGCCGTATTTGCTTAAATTCAAAAATTAAGTTTTCTTCTTGCCACAGCAATTCTGAGCTTTTTGTCGTCAACGGGTTTTGCTTCAATACGCTCTGCTTTTTCGGGCTTTTTCGGCGCAACCGTTTCAACAGGCTGCTTTACGACGGGAATTTCGGGTTTGGTTTCCGTTTTCTTTTCCACGGTTTTCTTTTCCGAAGTTTTTTCTTCCGTGATAGTTGTTTGAACAGTCTGTTCGACTTCGGTTAAGGCGATTTCGCTTTTAACCTCTTTATAGGCGCCGCTCCTGTTTTCACGATATTTGTTATCAACAGGATTTCTGACGCCTACCCTGTCAAAAGCCGCAGAGTTTGCGCGGGGCTTTGTCTGGGGGATTTCCATAGTCGGTTTGTATTTAGCCGTATAGAAGCATGACGGCGAAGCGTCTATTTCAATATTCATACCCTCAGACTGTAACATTCTGATATAAGATACCGCGCAAGGATATATACTTGTTCTGTCGCAACCACGGCAGAAAGGCGCAAAAATTCCGCACAAATCAAAACCGCTGATTATACTGTTTTTATATTTATCGGCATCTATAAGCATTTGAATCTTTTCAAGATGCTCCTGATTAAGCTTGCTGGGCATTGTTTTTAGCAACTGCAAAGGTGCGTTATTATCCCACATAGATTATACTCCTGTTAAATTCCTGTATATTATACAATATAGTTACGAAAAATTCAAGCGTTGAAGCTAAATTTCTTCAACTATTAAAGAGGAAAGTATTTCCTGATATTTTTCTTTGGTAAAAGATATCAAGTCAGGCGAAGTAACTGCGGCGGTACCGCCCGCAACTCCGCAACGCAAAATCTCTTTCATATCTCCGCCCTTAACAAGAGCGTTTGTTGCCGCCGCCACCATTCCGTCGCCTGCGCCTATCGTTGAATTCATCGCAACATTAACAGACTTGCAGTGATAGCTTTTGTTACCGTCCGTTATAACCGCTCCCTGTTTGCCAAGAGATAAAAGAACGTATTTTGCGCCTTTATTCAAAATCTCACGGCAAGCGGTCAACATATCTTC
>JAIDOO010000393.1 GCA_029063275.1 Clostridia bacterium | reverse complement strand
GTGTTTCGGTAAATGAATTATATTAAAAAGTTCAAGTTATTCTTGGAAAAAATCAATATAGATTTTGAACAATATGCACATTGCGCGATTACCGATAAAAACGGTAATGAGTACTTGTTTTCGCAAATAGACGAGGAAAAGATAAAAAGCCTTGATTGGGCATATTTTCTTGCTCAAAAAAACAAGATTATTTTGATAGACAGCCATCAAGATACGTTAGATAGTATCAAGGTTTTTGAGCAATTTCAAAACGGACGATTTGAGAAGTTTGGGAAATACTATAAGGAAGAGATAAAAAAGTTTGACGCCGAAAGGCTTGAATACGCAAAAGATATTTGCTATTTGATCCGTGATTTGTGCGGCGAGATACAGCTAAAATCAAAAGATATTTATCCTATGTATATTGATGACGGTAGTGTCGATAAATTTTTGATTTGTATGTTCAAGTGTGATAAAAAGTTTAACTTACCTAAGTTCGAAAAGCTTGCCTCAAAGTTGGGGCTTACCGCTATTTATTATAATAACAACTTCTTTTCACCAAAATTCGTTAAAGAGTTAAGCTATAAAATATGCTATAACGAAGAACGTAACGCCGAGCTTATAAAGGAGTTAAAAGCGAAGCAGCGTAAAAAAAGAGAAGAACAAATGCACTTTGTTATGTCGCAAGAGGACGATGTTAAGTTTACGAAAACAGCTAAAAAATTATATGACGAAATCAAAACATACGGTTTAGAGAGTTTGAGTAAGAAAAATCCGCAATTTCAAATCGAGCCTTTTTTAATAGACGTTTTTAAAGTATTATTATATAAGAAGTGGGCATCTTACACCCATATAGTTAAACTTGAGGATGAAGGTTACTTTTTCCGTATGTACGAAGACGGAAATGAAATTCCGTCAAAGCAAGACTTAATATTTAAAATTATTGATGAGATCAACGAAAGAAATTCATAAAGATCTTTTTGATACAGCACGGACGATAAATTTCATTTATCTTTCTAATAATTAGTAGTTAAAAGCTCTCGAACAATTTGTTCGAGAGTTTTATAACATCAATTGAAAGTTTAACTACTAAAAATTCAGTTTTTAGATTTTCTATGGGGAAGTGCACTTTACCGCATATCTTAATTTCGTTAACGTAACACGACTTTTGCGTTAAAAAATTTTAAAGGCATAATTCTACTCACGAAAAATTTGCATATGCAAATATTTGTGTACTTTAAACTATTTTGCTGTATCCGTAAGAATTGACAACCGCGTCAACCTTTACGCCCCTTTTGCAGAGCGGACAGTCAACGGGCGCAAACGAGCTGTAATTTTCAACGTCGCCGACGCCGAAAAGACTGACGAAAGGCACTGCGCACTCAAATTCGCCGCCGAAAACCGCCGCCGCTCCGACGGGCGTTCCGCCGTAATAGCTTATGCCGTTTATACCGCTTTGCACGGTCTGACCCGTGGTAGCCGAAGCGGTTAAAAGCAGTACCCGCTTATCCTTGACGTAGGGCAGGAAGTTGTCCCTCAAAAGTATTTTATCCCCCGAAAGCTCGGGAGTTATTACCGCTATTTCGTGCCTTAAATTTATGCCCGTATGCGAGAGGTTGTCCGCCATAAACGCGCCTATCATCTTCATTCTTTCAAGGCTGATTATAGTATCCACGGGCGTTGACGTAAACGCGTCCGACAAAAGCTTTGCCGCCGCCTTCGCCGCGCCGAGCTGTGATTTTACGCCGGTCATATCTATGCAGTGGCTGACGTGCGAGTGCTTTGTCGCAAAATGCCCGGGTATTATCTTTATTGAAATTTCACCGTTCAGTTTTGCGTGAACGTCGTATGCTCTTTTTTCCATATAAATCCCCTTTCTTTTATTGTATAATAAAAGGTAAATATTGTCAATACCCACCGTTTTCGTAAAAGGCGTTTTCGATATGGTTAATCTGACCGCGGAAAACTTCGATAATATCGAACCTCACGGTGCAGTCTACCTCTTTGCCCGTAAAATAGTACTTTGCCGCCTGAATATACTTCCGCTGTTTAACCCGCGTAACCGCTTCCGACGGCGCGCCGAAAATATCCGAAAGTCTTGTCTTTACCTCGACAAACGCGGTTACTCCGTTCTTTTCGGCTATTATATCCACTTCGCCGAACGGGTTGACGTAATTTTTTTTGACTATCTTATACCCGTTTTTCCGTAAATGCGCGCGTGCCTTTTTTTCGCCCAGCTTCCCCAGCTTTTTGTTTTCCGCGTCCCGTTCCGCGTTGCTTTTTTCTACTGCCATTTTTTGGTAAAGCTCCTGCGGTGTATAGGCGTAAGACCGTGTTCCATAATCGCCCGTATATGTACAGCCGTGCCGTAGCCCTTATGATTTTTAAAGCCGTATTCGGGATAAACGGTATCGTATTCGTCCATAAGGTTGTCCCTGAAAACCTTTGCCGCAATCGAAGCCGCGCCTATCGAGTAGCTCAAAGCGTCGCCCTTGACGATACTCTTTTGCGGTATTTCAATATCCAGCGTCATATTGCCGTCCGTAAGAACGAAGTCGGGCTTGATTTCAAGTCCCTCCACCGCCCTTTTCATACAAAGCTTTGTGGCTTCCAGAATATTCATCTCGTCAATCTGCTCTGGCTCTATACGGCAGATATTATAAGAAACCGCTCTGTTTAAAATTTCCTTTGAAAGAGCTTCTCGCTTTTTAGGGGAAAGCTTTTTGCTGTCGTCGACGCCGTCGATAATATTATCGAGCGGCATAATTACGGCGGCGCACACCACGGGTCCCGCAAGCGGTCCCCTGCCCACCTCGTCAACGCCGCAGATATATTTGCAGCCTTGTGCCGAAAGCTCTTTTTCGTACTGCAATTTATCCATTGAAGCACCCGCGTAAATCTTCCGCCGTGTCCAGCGTTATCGCGCCGAGACGGCCTTTTCTGAAATCGTCGATAACCGCACGCTCGGCACGCTCGTAATCGTACTCTCCGCCGCGCAGTATAAAGCCCCGCTTTTTGGCTACACATTCCAACATTTCCAGCGGCGTTCCGCCGGAAATACCGTAGCGCTCTTTAAGCCTGTCGGGGTATTTTGAGTACAACTCTTCGAGCAAAGCCAATGCAACGTCGTCCAGATCCAGAATATCGTCGTTTATACTGCCGACGTAGGCAAGATGCAGGGCAAGGCGCTGGTTTTCGAACGCGGGCGGCATTGTACCGGGGGTGTCCAGAAGCTCGAAGCCGTCCAGCCTTATCCATTGCTTGCCGCGCGTAACGCCCGCCTTGTCGCCCGTAACCGCACGCTTTGCGCCCGCGAGCAGATTTATAACCGTGGATTTTCCCGTGTTGGGCACGCCCACTACCATAAAGCGGAAGGTCTTGTTATAGCCCTTTTGCAAATTCCTTTCGCGTTTTTCGGCAACGAGCTTGTCC
Source organism: Clostridia bacterium (assembly GCA_029063275.1). Taxonomy (GTDB): domain Bacteria; phylum Bacillota; class Clostridia; order Christensenellales; family Borkfalkiaceae; genus Coproplasma. The sequence continues at coordinate 5,941 of JAIDOO010000393.1, read as the reverse complement.
AATGCGGATAGTATTATTTTTTTCGACGAGGCGTTGGCGGCGTTGATTTTTACCGCAGAACCGTTTTCGCCCGCCATAATTTTTGCAAGTCCGTCCGTGCGTCCGTCGGCAAGGTCGCTCTTGTTCAAAACGTATAAAACCGGCTTTGACTTTGCCATTTTCAAAAGCTTCGGGTTGAACGAAGCCGCGGGGCAACGCGCGTCCAAAACGTAAATTATTCCGTCGGCGGCGGGCAACGCCTCCTCCATCATTCGCATCGCCTTGGTCATATGACCCGGGAACCACTGGATAGTTTTCACTTTTTCCCTCCCTTTAAATCGGGTCGGCGTTCTAAGGTGAGCTTTTCGCTCTGTCTTTTACGCCACTTATCTATTTCGGCGTGATTGCCCGAAAGTAAGACCCCGGGCACGGCAACCCCCTCAAAGATTGCGGGCCGCGTGTACTGGGGGTATTCCAGACCGTTTTCGCCGAAGGTTTCGTCTGCGAGAGAGCCGTCGGAAATTACGCCGTCGACGTATCTTGCTATGCAGTCGCACACCACCATAGCGGGGAGCTCGCCGCCCGTTAACACGTAATCGCCTATTGAAATCTCTTCGTCCATATACAAATCGATTGCACGCTGGTCCACACCCTCGTAATGACCGCAAAGCAAAATAAGGTGTTCGTGCTTTAAAAGTCCGAACGCCTTGTCCTGCGTAAAGGTTGCGCCCTTGGGCGACATATATATGCGGTGCGCCTTCCTTTCGGGGTCAACCGCGTTTACCGCCGAGCCTATCGGCTGGGGCATCATAACCATTCCCGCACCGCCGCCGAAGGGGTAATCATCACACTTTTTGTGTTTGTTTTCGGCGAAGTCGCGGATGTTCACAACCTCGATATTAAGTTTTCCCGCGTCCACCGCGCGCCCTATGATACTCTCGTAAAGGGGTGCGAACATTTCGGGGAACAGGGTCAAAACGGTTATCTTCAAAGGGATACTTCCTTGAACCTTTTGCCGTTTACGGTAATTTTGGCGCCGTCCACGTCAATGTCGCTTATCACGCCGTCGGCGGCGGCAAAAGTAATTTCTTTGCCGTCCTTTGAAAGGGTATAAATATCCGTTTTCGCAGGGGTTACGCTTATAACTTCGCCCAAAAAATCTCCGCGCTCGTTTTCCACACGGCAGCCTATAAGGTCAACTATATAGTACCTGCCCTCGGGCAGGGCGGGCGCGTCCTCGCGGTTTATTACGATGTCCTTACCGCGCAATAGCTCGGCAGTGTTTCTGTCGGCTATTCCCTTTAAGGTAAGATAGGCTATATCGCCCTGGGCGCGTACGGACAAAACAGGATATTCCGCCCCGTCTATAAAAACGGTTTTGAACGCCTTTAAGTCCTCGGCTGAATCGGTCAAAGCCTTGACTTTGACCTCGCCGCGTATTCCCTGAGGTTTTAAAACGACGGCTACGGTTAGAGGTTCTTTCATTCTATAATTCCGATAATCCAAAACAGTGAAAAAGCGCGCAATGCTGACATAGTATTGCGCGGCTTTTACGCGGTTTTACGCTTTTTCTTTGATTTCGATTAAATACTTCTTGCTCTCGCGGGGGGTCGAAGCCTTGACAAGCGTCCTTAAAGCCTTGGCGATTTTGCCCTGCTTGCCGATGACCTTGCCCATATCCGCCTCTTCCAAAAGCACGGTAATTTCTATCGCGGTTTCCTTTTCTTCCGTCTTGTACTCGATTTTATCCTTGTACTCGGCGAATTGTTCAACCACGAATTTGACCAGTTTTTCTATTTTATCCATTTAAAATCAGTCCTTCTTTTTCTTGTCGTTGGTCTTGGGAGCCGAAAGCTTTTTGCTCTTCTCCATAGCGCCGACTTTTACGAGATAGCTCTTTACCGTTTCGGTAGGCTGAACGCCCTTTGCAAGCCAGGACTTTGCCTTTTCAACGTCGATATTGATTTCAGCGGGGTTTTTAAGGGGATCGACGTAACCGATTTTGTCGATGTACTCTCCCGACTGCGCCTTGCGCGAATCGATAACCACTACGCGGTAGAAAGGGCTCTTCTTGTCGCCCATTCTCGTAAGTCTCATTTTTACTGCCATAAAAGTTACTCCTATATATAAAAATTTTTTTATTTGTTTTTTATCTGTTTGATTTAGCCAAACCGCAAAGATGCGGGCAAGACGGGGAAATCACGGATTTGTTGCAGGGAGTGTACTTTTGCGTACACGACCAAACAAAACGTAAGATTGACTAAGTATTGCGACGCAGATATGCGGTTTTAGAAAGGAAGTCTGCGTTTGCCGCTCTTAAACTGCTTCATAAGCTGTTTAGTCTGCTCGAACTGCTTTAAAAGCTGGTTTACTTCCTGAACGGAAGTACCGCTTCCCGCAGCTATTCTCTTTTTGCGCGAGCTGTTTATAATTGAGGGCTCGTTCCTCTCGCGCTTGGTCATAGAAAGAATAATCGCCTTTGTGCGCTCTATCCTGCTTTCGTCAATGTCCTCGGCTTTGACCTTTCCGCCCATACCAGGCATCATTGCAAGCAAAGCCTGCGCGCCGCCCATCTTTTTCATACTTTCAAACTGGGTCAGATAATCTTCCAGAGTGAAGGTGTTTTCGAGCATCTTCTTCTGCATAACTTTGGCTTGCTCTTCGGATACCGCTTCCTGCGCTTTTTCTATCAGAGTCAGCACGTCGCCCATGCCCAGTATTCTCGACGCCATTCTGTCGGGATAAAAGGGCTCTAAGTCGGTCAGTTTTTCGCCCACGCCGATAAATTTGACGGGCTTGCCCGTAACCGCCTTTATCGAAAGACAGGCGCCGCCGCGCGTATCGCCGTCGAGCTTGGTTAAAATTATGCCCGTGATTTCAAGACGCTCGTTAAAGGTCTTGGCAACGTTTACCGCAACCTGACCCATCATACTGTCAACAGTCAGAAGAATTTCGGTTACGTCGACGGCTTTGACGATATTTTCAAGCTCCTGCATCAAAGCTTCGTCTATTTCAAGTCTGCCCGCCGTGTCTATAACGACGGTATCAAAGCCCATAGATTTGGCGTGTTCAACCGCCTGCTTCGTGGTTTTAACGGGGTCCTGCGTGCCCTTTTCAAACACCTCGGCGCCCGCGTTTTTGCCGACGACTTTAAGCTGGTTAATAGCCGCAGGACGGTAAATATCGCCCGCCACCAAAAGGGGCTTTTTGCCGTTCTTTTTCAGGTTAACCGCAAGCTTTCCGCACATAGTCGTCTTGCCCGCGCCCTGAAGTCCGCACATCATTATGACCGTAGGGGGCTTGGGGGAAACGTTCAGCTTCTGGTTAGCCGAGCCCATCAGGGCTATCAGCTCTTCGTTGACGATTTTTATTACCTGCTGGGCAGGGTTCAGGCTCTTCAATATTTCCTGTCCGACAGCCTTTTCGGATACGTCGGCGCAGAATTTTTTTGCCACCTGAATGTTTACGTCAGCTTCCAAAAGCGCTACGCGCACCTCGCGCATGGCGGTCTTTATCTCAAGCTCGGTAAGTCTGCCGCGCTTTGTAAGTTTTGAAAATATATGATTTAATCTTTCGGATAACGATGCAAATGCGCCCATAACGTCTCCTTTCGCTGCGGAGCGAAAACCTTAACGCGCAAAATAAATCCGCGCTTGCGTTTTCCGTCCTTAATTTTTAAAAATTCAATTTAAAATATTTTGAAGTTTTAAAATCTCTTCTGTAAATTCGGGGTGAGCGGTTTTGAATTCTTCCGCCCAGACGCCCGCTTTTGTAAGCGTCGAAGAAATTTCCGAAGAAATTTCTTTAAGCTTTTTTACGGCGTGAAGCTTTTCTTCGTACTCTTCAAGCTGTTTTTTACAGCTTTTAAGGCAGTCCGATACGGCTTGGCGCGAAATTTGCTTTTGTTCCGCAATCTCGGAAACGGTTAAATCTTTATTGAAATATAAATCGGTAATATCCCGCTGAACCGCCGTCAGAAGACCGCCGTAAACGTCCCAGAGTGATATAAAAGAAAATTTGTCCATTTCCTGTCAAGCCCTTGTACTTTACAGTATAATACCACCGCGAGTACGGCTTGTCAAGCAATTTTACTTGTCGGATTAGTGTTAAATATTAACATAAAAATTTATTTTTTACTAACAATCGCGTCTGTTTTTGCCGACGCCTTAATAAATTGACATAAAAATATCCAAATGTTAAAATGCACGCATAGACGGCGGTTTTAATGCCGTCAGGGGGCAAACATGAGCAAAGAAATAAACGGAATTAACTACGATACCGCAAATTCTACGGCGGATAAAAAGTTTACATACGGAGTCCCCGGCGATCCCGACGGATACGAAGAAACTCTTTACATAACCTCGGACGGCAGATATTTTATTTACACCTACGGCGGCGCACAGTCAAAATACCCCGTTGAAAATATAACCCCTATCGCCCGCGAGGACGTCAAGGGCTGGATTATGTCCCACTGAAAACTTTACGCAAAAGGTAAAACACAGCCGACCGCGCTATTTAAAGCGCGGTCGGCTTATTTTATTATTCGGTAGTCTGAACGGGTTGAATTTCCTGAGTTCCTCCTTCCAAAGCGACAGCTTCGGGCTCTGTCGAACCGCCGCCGCCCGCAGGAGGCAAACCGTTTTTATCCTTGCCGTACAAAACCTTTAAAAGTATGGGGGTGAGTATGGAAGATACCAAAATCAGAAGCACCGTCATAATAACGAATTCTTCGGGCATTCCCGCTTCCACCGCCTTACCTGTAACTATAAGCGCAACCTCGCCGCGCGCCATCATTCCCACGCCCGCAATCGCGCTCTCGCGCCAGCTGTATTTGAAGCATTTTGCAACCGCACCGCAACCGACGATTTTTCCGATAAGTCCCAGAAGAACGGCGCAGACCGCAAACAGAATAAGCATACCGCTCATACCGGTAAAATGAATACTTGAAATACCTATGTTGGCAAAGAACACAGGGGCGAAAATCGTATAGGTGTTTACTTCCACCTTTTTATCCGTATAAGTGCTCGAACGGTGCGCCGTGGACAAAATTATGCCCGCAAGGAACGCGCCGGTTATATCGGCAACGCCGAAAATTTCTTCCGCCGCCCACGAATACAAAAAGCAAACCACTATCGAGAACACGGGAAGTCTATGAGTGTTGGGCCACTTTTTTTCAAGCCAGCGGAAAAGCTTAGATACGCCGAAGCCCAGACCTATGCCCACCGCAAAGAACGCGATAATCATTATTATCGTGCCCCACCACTGCGCTTTGAACCATTCGAAGCCGGTGAGATTTTCCGCTCCGCCCGACTTTGCGATACCCGTGATTACCGATAAAACCACGATACCGATAACGTCGTCGATTATTGCGGCGGAAACTATAGTGGTGCCGAGCTTACTGTTGATTTTGCCAAGTTCCTTTAAAACCGAAACCGTTATGGCAACCGAAGTCGCGGTGAGTATCGCGCCGATGAATATACAGTTATAAATGTTTGTAACGCCGAGTCCTATTTCGCTGAAAGGCAAAGCTATTAAAATGCCCAGCACCATAGGCACGGCTACGCCGGCGCAAGCAAGCATGGTCGAAGCAAGACCCGCCGATTTAAGCTCTTTGATATTTGTTTCGAGACCGGTTGAAAACATAAGGAAAAGCACGCCGATTTTCGAGAAAATGGAAAGAACCGTGCTTCCTTCGGGAAGAGACAAAAGACACCAATAGTCCCCGCCCTCGAACCCGATAAGCGCAAAACCGTGCGTTCCGAGCAAATCGCCGAACAGCGCGGGTCCGATAATAATACCCGCTATTATGTAACCGAGTACCTGCGGCAGACCTATTTTTCTGAATAAAAGTCCCAAAAGCTTTGTGGCAAACAGGATTATTGCAAGCACAATGCAAAATCCGATAGCCGAATTTCCGTCAAACATAAAATCACCTTCTTTTAGAATTCACTATATTATAGGT
>JAIDOO010000392.1:534-5345 GCA_029063275.1 Clostridia bacterium | reverse complement strand
ATAATTCCCTCCTTTTAAATTACTATATTTTCTGTGGTGTAACGCTTGTTAAGATAATCCTTAACGTCTGTCTTGGTAAAGCCCAGCACGTTTTCGCGCGGACCCAAAATATTTCTGCCGTAGCCCTTTTCGCCGTAATAAGCGCGAGCCAAAAGGTCAAGACATAAATCGTCGGGCGTGTCGTCGTTCATATTTATTTCTTCGACGATAACGCCTTTTTCCCTCTTCATTTCGCCTGTGGGAAAAGTGCTGTTTAAAAAAAGGTCGGAAAGAATTTCAAACGCTTCAGCCGCATGCCCTGTTGTAGACTTTGCATAATAACAGGTAACGTCTTTTGAAGTAAACGCATTTACCTGCGCGCCGATAGCGTCCATATCGTCCGAAACCTTGAAAGCGGAACGCTTTTTAGTGCCCTTGAACATCATATGCTCGATAAAGTGCGAAATACCGTCCTCTTTATCGGTTTCAACGCTTGCGCCCGTATGGACCAATATGCCCATAGTTACGGACATAAGCCCGGGCATCTGTTTTACTATTAGTCTGATTCCGTTATTTAATTTTTTGTAATGTACCATTATGCTCCTAAATTTTGAGATACCGTAACGGCGGAAAAACCGTTATCTCTTATGTAAGTCAATATATCGGGAAGAGCCGTTACCGTGCAATCCGTGGGGTGCATCAAAACGAACTCTCCTTTTTCCAGATTTTTTGTGGCACGGGTGTAAATCAGATTAACGTCTTTATCCCGCCAATCGATAGTATCCCTGCTCCACATTATAACCTTTAAATCCAGCGACTGGCAAGCGTTTAGCGTATTATCGTTAAAAGCCCCCGAAGGCGGCGCGAATAAAGTTATTTCGCTTCCGCAAATCATATTCAACAGCTTTACGCTGGGGCGTATTTCTTCGAGATTGGCTTCCAGTGTCATTCTCGAATGGTCTTTGTGGAAATAGCCGTGGCTGGCAAGCTCGTGTCCGCGCCTGTAAATTTCGCGCACGCAATCCACGTTGTCGTCCGCCCAGCTTCCGCCTATAAAAAATGTGCTCTTTGCGCCGTATTCGTCTAATACGTCCAAAATTTCGAGAACGTTGTCCGTATGCTCGTACACATTGAACATAAGACTTACGCCCTCGCCGTTTTCAGCGCTGTAATAAAGATTTGTATTATCGCCCGAAACCGCTACCGCCTTACCGCCGAAAAAGCCGATAAGAGATACTGAGAGAACGATTGCAACAAGTACGCAGTTTGTTATTACGGTAATTAATTTGCCTTTCAATAGTTTACCCCTAAACATAAAATTCTATTTATATAATATTACGTTTAAAGGCAATTCTTGACTATTTGATTTTTATTACGGTTACCCCGCTTTCGCCCTCGCCGTACCTGCCCGCGCGGAAGCTTTCAACGTATTTATGCCGTTTAAGATGCTGTGCTATTGCGTTTTTCAATTTGCCCGTTCCTACGCCGTGAATAATCTTAATCTCTTCAAGATTATCCATAACCGCACGGTCTATAAAATTATCCACTTCGTAAAGCGCTTCTTCAACCGTAAGCCCTAAAAGGTTAATTTCAAGAACCGGCTGATTTTGCGGAACGTGTTTTATTACCTTAACTTTTTCCGTCTTTTTTTGTTCGTCCGTTAAAAGCAGGTCGCCAAGCTTACAGTGCATTTTCATACTGCCACACTGCACCTCCGCTTCGTCGCGCTTCAAGCTTAGCACCACACCCCTACTCTGCATAGGTTTTACAAACACGGCAGACCCGACCTTTATTTCGCCGCGGCTGGGACGGCGGTAAACGCTCTGCAAGGTTTTGCGCTCTTCTTCGTCATAGGAAATATCTTCAAGCTTGTTTTTAAGAGTGCGCGCCTTTATCAAATCAGACTGCGAAATTTCTTCCTTTTTGAAAATACCCTCTATTTCTTCCAGAATTTGCTCGGCGCGTTCGGTACGCTCAGATATAATCCGTCTGCTTTCAACTCTTGCCGAACGCGAAATTTTTTCCTTTTCGGAATTCACCTCTTCGATACGGCTGTTAAGCAAACCAACTTTTTGCTTCCACTCGTTTTCAAGCGCCTGAACTTCGCGCAATTTTTCGTCGGCCTGCAATCTGCTGTCCTCGGCGCGGCGAAGAACGTTTTCAAAGCTTCTTGCTCCTTCCGAAAGAAAATCCGTCGCGTCGTTCAGAATATTTTCAGGCAAGCCGAGTCTTCTCGAAATCGCAAGCGCGTTACTTGCCCCCGCCAGACCTATTTTTATTGAATAAAGCGGTTTTAGCGTGTCGCTGTCGAATTCCATACTCGCGTTTTCACATCTTTCGATAGTATAAGCAAATTCTTTCAGAGGCGTAAAGTGAGTAGTTACTATCCCCTTACAGCCCTTGGATAACAGATGCTTTACAACCGCCTTTGCAAGCGCCTGCCCCTCGTCGGGATTGGTGCCGCCGCCAAGCTCGTCAATTAAAACAAGACTGTCTGCATTTGCACCGTTGCAAATGTTTATTACGTTTATAAGGTGGGACGAAAACGTTGAAAGGCTCTCTTCGATGCTCTGGCTGTCGCCTACGTCGCAGAAAACGTTTTCGAATACGGCAACGTTGCTACCCTCGCAAGCAGGGATATACAGTCCGCTTGCCGCCATCAGGCAAAACAATCCGCACATTTTAAGCGTTACCGTTTTGCCGCCCGTGTTAGCGCCGCTTAATATAAGAAAATCGTAATTTGCCCCAAGCTCGATTGAAACGGGTACGATTTTTTTTGCGTCTATCAAGGGGTGCCTGCCCTTGACGATATTTATATATCCCCTGCCGTTCACCTCAGGCTTTGTACAGCGAAGCTTATAGCCGTACTCGGCGCGGGCGTAGTCGGCGTCCATATCGTAAAGTATCTGCATATCCGCAAGCAAAGCGGGCGCAAGAGTTCCAAGCCTTTTAGACAGCGCGCGCAGAATAGCTTCAACTTCCTCTCGCTCGTCTATCGAAAGAGCGATAAGCTCGTTATTCAGCTCGAGAACGTATTCAGGTTCTATAAAGAAAGTCGCTCCCGTCTGCGAACGGTCGTGAACAAAACCGCGCACCCTGCTTTTATACTCAACCTTAACGGGGATAACGTATCTGTCGTTACGGATAGTTACAATACCGTCCTGTAAATACTGCGCGTCCTTGGTCAGGTATTCTGAAAGCTTTGCGCGTATTCGTTCATTCAGGCTCTTTATCCGCGTGCGGATAGAAAACAGCTTATCGCTGGCGTAGTCGCTGACCGCGTCGAGCGAAAGAATTTTAGACGTGATATCCTCTTCCAACGAAGCGTCGAAATAAAGCTTTTCCGCACGCGAGCGCATAACCGTTATACCGTCGTCGTTTATGCTTTTAATGCCGTCAAACGCAATGCGCGCCGAACGCAAAAGCGCGTTGGCTTCCAAGAGCTGTCCGCAGGACAGCGCCGAGCCCTTTTCAGCCAAGCCCAATATCTCGTCAAGCTCGCCGAAGTATTCTATTTTTCCGATGCCGTGCTTAAAAAGCAATCTGTCGCACTCCTCGGTGCAGGCGAGTCTGAAACGAACCTCCTCCAGACTGAAAGAAGGCAAGCACGACATTATCCGCCGTCTTCCGCCCTCCAATACGGCGTACTCCGAAACTGCGGATAAAATTTTATCAAATTCAAGTCTTTGTAAGCTTTTTTCGTCCATATCAAAAAATACCGTTCACAGAGTGTCCGCGCGTATGGTTTGCGTTTTTTTGCGGCAGAGTAAAATCGTAAATTTTTCCGCACTCTACTCCATCCGTTACGAGATCGGCACAGTTATAAACTTCAAAACGGCACTCGCCAGCCACGTATCTGCGCAACGGAAATCCGCGTCTTTCGCTGTCGGTCAAAGTGTAAAGCTTGCGCCTGTCGCAGGTTGAACACTTTTTTTCGAAAGGGCAGTAAATCAAATCCATAATTTTTATATTGCCGCCCGAAAGATAAAACACGTTTTTTTGTGCCAGCGCGTTTGCCTCAACCACGGTCAGTTCTTTCGAAAGGCATACGCAGTCGGCGGTTACTCCTTTCAGCGTTACGCGGTTTGAGATATTAAATCCCGTCCCCGCAAAAAATTTTTTGCCTAGCCTTTTAGCAAGCTCAAAGCCGAAATATCCGTCGCAGTAAATCCCGTCAAAAGGCTGTGCTATAAAGCTGATTTTTTCAACCTCTTCGCCTGTCAGATAGGACGGAACGTATAAGTATTTTTCGCCCCCGAACCCATCTAAGCAGCATTTGCAATCCTTGGAAATATCTTCCGGTTTAAGTATGCCTATATCGGCTTTGACGCCCCTTAAATCGGTTGAAACCACCGCTGTTTTTTCACACGTTGCCGCTGTTATTTGCGGTAAAACAAATTCGGGCGAAAGCCGTACGTTTTCATTTTCGGTAAGGCTTTCATACAATCTTTCGTAAACGCTTCGCCTGAGCGCATTCAGGTTTGCGGCGGTTACGAACACGCCGTCGGTTTGAATATCTTCGAACTCGGGTAAAAAAGGATCACCGTCAGTTTTTTGAAAATTGCGGATTATATCGTCCTGCGAAAGCGGTCTGCTGTTTGCGTGTTCGAGCTCGCTTTCGCCGAAAAACTCGTTTTCGCCTATCGATATTTTAGCACGTTTACCGACGAAAAATTCAGCCGAAATCTTAACGGGAATAAGCCGTCTGGTTTGCAAAAGCTTTTCATTCAAAGCGGTATCGGTGGTAACAAAAACCTTGTCGCCGTTTTTCAGCCTTGCGCGGGTATTGACAATGTATCCGCCCTTACACGCGCCGCCGCAGGCTCCTCCGC
>JAIDOO010000392.1:0-524 GCA_029063275.1 Clostridia bacterium | reverse complement strand
CACCTCTTTTCCGCCGCGCAGAATTTTGAAGCCGTCGCCCACGGAAAATTTTAAGCCGCTTTGAAGAATATATTTTCCGTTTTCAACCTTGATTATTCCGGCAAACTCGCCTATGTGTCCCTGCACCGCCGACGAGATAAATGACTTGTCCTGACCGAAAGCAAGCCCTTTTGTGTAGTTTCCTCGGTTATACGTACGCTTTAACGCGCTTAAATCGCCATTCCTGCCGCTTACAATGCTTTTGTAATAATTGACTGCGGCGGCAACGTATTCGGGACGGCGCATTCTGCCCTCTATTTTGAACGAACTTACGCCCGCGTCAATCAGACTGTTAATATTTTCGCCAACGCTCAAATCGGAAAGCGAAAGTCTGTAAGCCTGCTCCTCGAAGCCGCTTCTGTCTATGGAATAAAGCTTTCTGCAAGGCTGTTTGCATTTGCCTCGGTTTCCGCTGTTGCCGCCTGCAAACGACGACATATAGCATTGACCGGAAAAACAGGTGCAGAGCGCACCCTGACCTAAAG
>JAIDOO010000391.1 GCA_029063275.1 Clostridia bacterium | reverse complement strand
CCACCATATGCCTGTCGTCGGCAGTGGGGTCGTGGCGTATATCGCAGAGCGCGAAAACGTGGTCGGCGCATTTTTCCGCAAAGAAGGTTTCCAAAAGGCGCGCCCACTTGTCTTTTTCCTGCTTGGAAACGCGTGCAAAGCCGTAACCGGGCAAATCCGCTAATATAAAGTCGCCGAAGTCGAAATAATTTATAAGCCTGGTCCTGCCCGGGTCTTTTGAAACCTTTGCAAGCTTTTTTCTGCCCGCGAGCATATTTATAAAGCTGGATTTTCCGACGTTCGATTTTCCGCACACCGCAATTATCGGCTTTTCGCTTTTGACAAACTGCGATTTATCCGCCGCGCTTATGATAAATTCCGCATTAGTAATTTTCAACATTTAAATACCTATGATTGCGCTTTTGAACACCGTATCGACCTCGGTTACGGGAATAAAGTTAATACTCCCGCGTACCGTTTCGGGAATGTCCTCCAAATCTTTTTGGTTGTCTGCGGGAATAATCACGTCGTGAATTCCATTTCTGTAAGCGGCAAGCGCCTTTTCTTTAAGTCCGCCTATCGGCAGTACCTTTCCGCGCAGTGTAATTTCACCGGTCATTGCAATCGATTTTTTGACGGGCTTTTTAGTAAATGCCGAAAGTATCGCCGTAGCCATAGTAATCCCCGCGCTTGGTCCGTCCTTAGGAGTTGCGCCCTCGGGAACGTGAATATGAATATCCGTCGTTTCGAAAACGGAAACGTCTATTCCGTAGCTTTCGCTGTTGGAACGGATATAGCTTATCGCCGCCCTCGCGCTCTCTTTCATAACGTCGCCGAGCTTGCCCGTAAGGAGTATATCGCCCTTGCCGTGCATTGCCGAAACCTCGATAGTAAGCGTCGTTCCGCCGACCGCCGTCCACGCAAGTCCGGTAGCCGCGCCGACCTCGTCGTTATCCAGTGCGCCTCCGTTTTTATCGTATTTTTTCGCTCCGATTAAATCGGCTAAATTTTTGGCGGTTACGCTTACTTTTTCAGCGTTGCCGTCAGAAAGCTTTACTGCGGCTTTACGGCAAACCGCGTCTATCATACGCTCTAAATTTCTGACGCCCGCCTCCATAGTGTAGCCGTCGATTAAAGCGTCTATCGCTCCCGCCGTTATGGAAAATTCTTCCTTTTTCAAACCGTTTGCCTGTTGCTTTTTGGGCACGAGATAGCGTTTTGCAATTTCTTTTTTCTCTTCCGAGGTGTAACCGCCGAGCTCGATAATTTCCATTCTGTCCAGCAAAGGCGCTGGAATTGTATCCAGCGTGTTTGCCGTGGTTACGAAAAGTACCTTGCTCAAATCGTAAGGCACCTCTATATACCTGTCTACGAAAGTACAGTTTTGCGCGGGGTCCAAAACCTCCAAAAGCGCTCCCGAGGGGTCGCCGCGAAGGTCGGAAGAAATCTTGTCGACTTCGTCAAGAAGGAACACGGGATTTATAGTGCCAGCCTTTTTCATACCGGTGATAATTCTGCCGGGCATCGAGCCGACGTAGGTCTTTCTGTGTCCGCGGATTTCCGCCTCGTCCTTTACGCCGCCGAGGCTCATTCTGACAAACTTTCTGCCAAGGCTCCTTGCAATGGAAGAAGCTATCGAGGTCTTACCGACGCCCGGAGGTCCGACAAAACAGAGTATGGGCGCGTTTGCTCCGTCCGTGCGCTTTAAAACCGCAAGATACTCGGTTATGCGCTCCTTTATCTTTTCAAGCCCGTAATGGTCCTCGTTGAGAATTTTAACCGCGTCCGAAAGCAATTCGGTGTCGCAGGTGCTTTCGTTCCAGGGCAAATCCAGCAACCAGTCGATATAGAGGCGCAAAACGTTGTATTCGGGCGAAGAGGACTGCATACGCGACATTCTCGAAAGCTCTTTCAACGCCTTTTCTTCAACCTCACGAGGCAATCCCTTTTCCTTGATTTTCTGCTCTAACTCGTCCTTTTCCTCGCCGTCGTCGCCAAGCTCCGTGTGAATGGCGCGGAGCTGTTCGCGGAGATAGTATTCCTTTTGGTTCTTTTCTATATTCTGTCTGACCACCGCGCCGATTTTGCGCTCCAAACGGCTGATTTCAAGCTCGTAATTGAGATACCTGTCGCACAGCTTAAGCCTGTCCGCAGTGCGTTCGCACTCCAAAAGCTCCTGCTTCTGGTCGACCCGTATCTGCATATAGTGCCCCGCCAGATTTACAAAATCATCAGGGTCGGTACACCTTTCCAGCGCCGACAAGACGTCCTTGCCGAAGCGGTTGTCGCTTGTTACGTCCTTTAAAATTTCCTTTGCGGTGCGGAAATACGCCTCTTCAAGCGCAACATCGCCGTGTACCGGCGTAATCTCTTCCGCGACCGATATAAACGAGCCGTTCTCTTTGAAAATCTGTTTTGCGCGGGCACGGTAAAGACCTTCCACGGAAATTCTTATGGAATTACCGGGAAGCTTGGTTATCTGCCTGATTTTTACGACCGTACCCACTTCGTAAAGGTCGTTTTCGCCGATTTCTTCCTTATCCTGCACTTTTTGGGTGCAAACAAGCAGGCGTGAATCCTTTTCCGACGCGAGTTTTACAGCCGTAAGCGAAACCAGCCGTCCGACGTCGAACGACATAGCGGTATTGGGAAAGACCACTCTTCCGCGAAGGGCTAAAAGCGGAAACTCCTGTAAATTAGCCATATTTTTCTCCCTGTTTAAATTAGGCGGGCTGTTATAAATATAAACAGCCCGCCTAAACGCCAAATGCACGTAAACGGCACGTTTGGCGCGTTAATAGTAATTTGTTGTACCGTTAAGCTGTTTCCTGATAAATAATCTTGGGCTCGGCTTTATCGGTTACGCACTCTTTGGTAACTACTACCTCTTTGACGTTTTTCTCGGAGGGCAGTTTGTACATTACCGAGGTCATAAAGCTCTCGATAATGGTTCTCAGTCCCCTCGCGCCGGTCTTTAAGCGGATTGCCGTATTTGCGATTTCGCGCACCGCGCCGTCCTCTACGGTAAGTTTTACGCCGTCCATAGCTATAAGCTTCTGGTACTGCTTTATAATCGCGTTTTTGGGCTGGGTGAGAATATTGACCAACGCTTCCTCGTTCAGAGGGTGCAGACTTACCACGATAGGCACGCGCCCGACAAACTCGGGTATAAGTCCGAAGCCAGTCAAATCCTGCGGTTTTACGTCGGCAAGCATTTCGTAAACGTTTTCTTCGTTGTTCTTGACCGAACCGCCGAAGCCAAGCGACGTGCTGTCCTTGCGCTTTTGCACGATTTTGTCAAGCCCTACAAACGCGCCTCCGCAGATAAACAGGATATTAGTAGTGTCTATTCTCAGACACTCCTGCTGGGGGTGCTTTCTGCCGCCCTGAGGGGGCACGTTTGCGACGGTGCTTTCGATAATTTTCAAAAGCGCCTGCTGTACGCCCTCGCCCGAAACGTCGCGGGTTATAGAAACGTTTTCGCTCTTTCTGGCGATTTTATCGATTTCGTCGATATAAATAATTCCGCGCTGAGCCTTTTCGATATCATAGTCGGCGTTTTGGATTAATTTCAGTAAAATATTTTCAACGTCCTCACCGACGTAGCCTGCCTCGGTCAGGGTCGTAGCGTCTGAAGACGCAAAGGGCACGTTAAGAATTCTTGCAAGCGTTCTTGCAAGCAAGGTCTTTCCGCAGCCGGTAGGGCCCAAAAGCAGAATATTGCTCTTTTCTATCTCTACTTCGCTGTCGTCCTTTACGCCGCCCGCGAGATTGTTGATGCGTTTGTAGTGGTTATACACCGCAACCGACAGCACCTTTTTCGCTTCGTTTTGTCCGACGATATATTTATCCAGCTCTTCCTTTATTTCGGCGGGTTTTTTGAGAGGAACGGGCTCGATTCCCGTGCCTTCCAGATCCTTTACCATATCGCCGCAAATTTCAACGCACTCGTCGCAGATGCACGCGCCGTCCTGCCCCGAAATAAGCCTTTTAACTTTATCCTCGGTTTTACCGCAAAAAGAACAAAATCTCTTTTCTTTCAAAAAAACTCCTTTCGCCCGAATCTTTTGCCTAGCAAAATCTTTTAAGCGGGATTATTATGGTCGCAAAAACGCTTAACGGCGGAAATTAATCCCCGCCTTGCGTTTTCACGGCATTATCAATTAAAAAATTTCAAACGGCTACAATCTGACTTTAAATACGCAGTATTGCGCCTGAGATTTGCATTTGAATTATCTCTTATAGAATACTTTGTCGATAAGTCCGTATTCCTGAGCCTGCTGTGCGGAAAGGTAATTATCCCTGTCCGTGTCGCGCTCGATTTCCGCGAGCGGTCTGCCCGAATTCTGCGCGAGAATCGTGTTCAGCTTCTGCTTGGTTCTCAGAATGTGCTCAGCCGCAATCTTAATATCGCTCGCCTGACCCTGAGCGCCGCCCAAAGGCTGGTGAATCATAATTTCGCTGTTGGGAAGAGCGTATCTTTTGCCCCTAGCGCCGCTGGATAAGAGGAATGCGCCCATAGAAGCCGCCATACCTATGCAGATGGTAGAAACGTCGCATTTGATATAGTTCATAGTGTCGTAAATCGCAAGTCCTGCCGATACCGAACCGCCGGGGCTGTTGATATACAGCGAAATATCCTTCTGGGGATCCTTCGCTTCGAGATATATAAGCTGTGCTACTACGGTGTTAGCCACCGCGTCGTCTATTTCGCCGCTTAAAAAGATTATTCTGTCCTCTAAAAGACGGCTGTAAATGTCATACGAACGCTCCCCGCGGGAAGTCTGTTCTACAATGTAAGGTACTAATGCGTTGCGTTCCAAAATCGAGCCTCCTCTTCTTATTCTTTTTTAGCCGCGGGCTTTTTTGCGGGTGCTTTCTTTTCCGCAGTGCCCGACTGTTCGGTTTTTGCCGCCGCTTTTTTTGCGGGCGCTTTCTTCACTTCCTCGCCCGACATCTCGTTGTTGGCTTTAAGGAAATCGAACATTTTTGTAATGATAATATCGTTTTTGATATAGTCGAGCTGTCTGGGGTCCATACCCTTTTTATATTCGGCTACGGTCTTTTCAACCGATTTTGCCTGCTCTTCTATCTTAGCTTCAACCTCTTTGTCTTCCGCAGTGAATTTTTCGCTCTTGACGATTTTGTCAACCACAAGCTGGCTTAAAACCCTGTGTTCCGCCTGCTCTTTATACTGCGCGCGGAAGTCCGCCATTGAAAGCTCCATATATTTAAGATAGTCGTCAAGCTTCAAGCCCTGATACATAAGGCGGTAGCTGAATTCCTGCACCAATCTGTCAATTTCGCTCTCTATCATAGCGTCGGGTATTTCAACCTTTGCGTACTTGCAGATTTCGTTGATTATGCTGTTTTCGGTTTCGTCCCTGCCCTTGTTTTCCGCGCTCTTTTCAAGGCGTTCGCGCACAGACTTTTTATATTCGGCAACCGTAGCCGACTGCGAGTGCGATTTAACGTATTCGTCGGTAAGCTCGGGAAGCTTGTTTTCGGTGATTTTGTGAAGAACGATATTAAATACCGCGTCCTTGCCCTTGAGATTTTCAGCCTGATAATCCTCGGGGAATTTGACGTTAATGTCCTTGGTTTCACCGATTTTCATACCTGCGACGCCCTCTTCGAAACCGGGAATGAACGAGCCGCTTCCGAGTTCGAGGTTATAATCGTCCGCAGTGCCGCCGGGGAACTTTTCGCCGTCGACGCTACCCGAAAAATCGATATTTACGGTGTCGCCCAATTTGCAGGCTCTGTCCGTAACCTCGACCTTCTGTGCGCCGCTTTGAAGAATTTTTTCAACTTCCTTTTCCACTTCGGCATCGGATACATTATATTCAAACTTCTTTATTTTTAAACCTGTATATTTTTCAATCGTAACCTCGGGCTTTACGGGCACGACTGCGCCGAGCACAAGACCCTTGCCCTCGGTCAGGTCCTCAACGTCGAGCGAAGGCTCGCCGACGGGGGTAAAATTATCCTTTTCCTTTTCGAGAATATTGCCGTAGTGCTCGGAATAAAGAACGTTGAACGCTTCTTCATACAAAACACCCTTTCCGTAATATGTTTCGAGCACGGGCTTGGGAACCTTGCCCTTTCTGAAACCGGGCACCGAATATTTGCCCCTTACTCTTGCGTAAGACTTGTTTAAAGCTTCCTGCCACTCTTCCTCGGTGAAGGTTATGGTGAGCTTTACCGTACTTTTTTCGCCGGCGGTTTGCGTATACTTCATTGTTTATTAATCTCCTGTTTGTCTTAATTATAC
>JAIDOO010000390.1 GCA_029063275.1 Clostridia bacterium | reverse complement strand
CTATAAAGCGGTTGAAATGGGCAAAAGTCCGTGTTTTGAAAAAACTTTTTTATTTTTTTTCATATTTTTTTTGTATGACATCGTAAATTCTATGTATGGCGTCGCTTACTGTACGTTTATTTAACCCAAATATTTCTGCTATTTCTTTTTGAGTTCTGCCTTCTACATATTTAAGTCTCAACATTTCCCGTTGTCTCGGTTTTAGTTGTGCTATAACGGCTTGCAAGTTTTCATCGTTCATATCTTCAAACGAAAAATCGCCGTTTGTAGGCTTGTACTCATAGTCGATTCCGTTCTCAAAATCTTCGTCCAACGACTGATTCCAAAATTCCTCTTGCCTATCTCTGCGGCTTGATTTGTATTCTTCAAGTAAGTAAGTCCGCAAAAGTTTTTCATCCCCTACTCTTTCAAGTAGGCTTGCGGTAGTATCGTCTAAATACACCGCTACTTCACATTTGTTTCCGTTCTTTCTTGTTACTTCAATTTTGTACTTTTTCATAAAATCCTCCGATTATTGATTTTGTTTTTTGAAAATCGCAATCGGACGATTTCGCCCAAATGAAAAAAGCCCGACTGCGTGGATAACTCCAAGCAATCGGGCAAAAACGGCATCAAAAAAGAAGCCTGACAAACAGAATTACCCTATGCAGGAATTATCTGTCTGTCAGACTCCTCTTGACCTATCTCATCAAGTCCAATCTCATAACAGGCGTTAGCGCGGCATTCAACGGAATCCCGTCGCCCAAATTATTCTTATGTATTTTGCACCGTTTTAAGCGCGAGCGCGGAAAGGCTTGTCCTCTATCGGCTTTTTGCTTATGTGCATACTGTCATCATCGATAATAACCGAAGCAAACTCGCCGCACTTCGGACACTCGATTTCCACTTTTGTTCCTGCTTCGCCTTTGCAAAGCCGTTTTCCGCACTTCGGACACATAACAAACTTCATAGCAATTTACCTCCATTTCCCATAAACAAGCACCTTTGAATTTAACAAACTACTTTGTTACGGTCTGGGTTTCCTATAACGTAGTATGCCAAATGCTTGTCCTATAAAATTTATATCTTGTTGCAACGGGGCTGTGTGCAACACAATACCGATTTAATAAGTTTTGATACAGCCAACCAATACGCCTTGTATCTCGCAGTCATTAACGATTATGTCTTTCATTGTCTTGTTTTCGGGGTGTAAAACGATTTTGCCGTTCCGATGATAAAGCCGTTTTAATGTATTGTTTCCGTTAGTCAAGGCTACGACTATTTCTCCGTCTTGCGCGTGGTCTTGCTTTCGTATTACAAGTAAATCATCTTTGTTTATGCCTGCATCTATCATACTTTCGCCGAACGCACGAAGCATATATAATTCACCGTTTCCGAACACCGAACGCGGAAGCGCAAAGCTCTCCTCTATGTTCTCCAACTCGAAGCAAGGCTCTCCGCAAGCAATCTGACCTATAAGCGGCACAAGCGTTGTTCCGCTCGGTTTCAACTGATTCGGCACCTCTATATTGCCGAGCCTTGTCCGCTCGATTCTACCCTCGCGTTCCAAACCGATAACATATCTTTGCACAAGATTAAGCGAACACATATTCATATAGTGCATAATGTTCCTATAACTCGGCGATCTGCCGTTTTTCGTTTGGTACTCCTTGATGTATTGCTCTATTCGGCATAGAGTTTCTTTATTTAATGTCCTCATCTGTGCAAACTCCCTTAATTGAACTTTGCGTTCAATTTAGATTGTAGGCGCATTATAGCACAAAAAAACAATCGTTTCAAATTTTCACTTCCCATAAACGGGCAATGAACGTACTTTTTGAAAAATTTTTGTGTCAAAATAAAAAAAGACCGACAAAAGCGGTTAAGCCTTATAGGTCTATAAATTCTTTTTAATATTCTTCTTTAATTTTCTTCATAAACGCATTGAACTGTTCAAAAACAGTCTGCGGCGAGAGTATGCGCATTTTACCTTGCGTCCCTACTACCCACGCAAAAAATGTTTTACTTACTTGTATCGGCACTTTCAGTCTATATGTATCCTCATCAACCTTGATTATGTTCACATCCTCGCCGAATTTGTCGAACACAACGTCGAGCATAGTCGAATCGAATTGTAAGACTATCTCTTGTTCGTCGCCGCCGAACATAGAGAACACGCGCTGACGGTATTGCTCTATATCGAAGTCGGCAAGCTCTTTCCGATATGTACGTTCCGTCGTTTCCTCTTGCGCTTCCGCCATACGGTCTATGCGATAGGTTGCCGTTCCGTCGTGCTTATCATAATAACAAACAAGATAGTAATTGTCTTTATTCCATACGACCACAAGCGGATTTACGATATATCTTTCGCCGCCTTTGCGATATACTTTATTCTTTTGATAATCAAGCGAATAATACTTGAACGACACCTGCTTGTTATTCGCTATGGCTTGTTTTAGCGTATCAATAGTATAAATTATGTACCGATTATTTCGCTTGGGCATTGTACCGAAACGCGCAGCAGCAGTTAATTCCGTTGCTTGAAAATCGCCCATTGTAGTCATAAGTTTATTCGTTAGCGTTTGCTTTTGATTTGCGCTCAACTTGGAAGCCTGCACCGCATCAGCAAGAAACACAATCTCCGCGCTGTCAAAATGCCGGTTAACAACATAGTAGTAATGATATTTTTTCTTGTACGAAAGCACCTCATAGTTGTACTCATTTAGAAGCGCAATATCTTGTAAAAGTATCTTGCGTGACACAGATATTTTCTTTTCGGCAAGCAAAGCGATTATCTCGTCTGTGTTTAGGGCGTGATTTTCGTCGGTGTATCGACAAAGCAAGTCATACAAAACAAGCAATTTGATTTTCTGTTCAGTTAAATGTGCCATTTTTATGTATAAAATACTTCATATATAATTGTAAAAAACAAAACAACTTCCTAATAATGTAATTTTATCATTGATCCAATATGATTCCAATTATATCCAGATATACATCTATCTGAAACTAAATGATCATTAATAAAATACTGTAAATTTAGGCTAGCAACTATATATTCTTGTGAATTACAAAAATCATTGATTTCTATTTTTATATTTGTTTCATT
>JAIDOO010000039.1 GCA_029063275.1 Clostridia bacterium | reverse complement strand
TAGTGATCCTCAATCGTAATAACCTATAATTATAATATCATAATATAGGCAAAATTTCAATAACGGAGTATAATTCTAACTCCTAAAGAAAATTTTTAAATTTTTTTGAAATTTTTGCATAAAACGAGCATTCTCACGGCTTATATAGTGAGGAACTCAAAGTCGGCTCTTGAACAAAGAGTCGACTTTTGCTATCCTTCGGAAATCCGCTTCCGTAAACGGAAATAAATTAAGGAGGTAAAAAATGAATGCCTATAAATACTTAAAGCATAGAAACAACAACTATTTGTGGAACAAGCAGGGTATGATGGAATTCTATCAGAACGAGATTAAGCCGTGGGAAATACCGAGAGCCAGTCACGCAACTATTTCTGTGTTGGCTCATGCTATGCAAGAATTACATACCGTGGATGATTACCTTTCGAAATGCGAGCAACAATATAATGTTGATTATTTAAAGCTCATGAGCGCCAGCAACACCCAACAGACTTGGGAAGAGGCAAAGGACAAATTAAATGCACAGCTCAATAAACGAAAACGCAACGTTGTTTTGGCGTGTTTACAATTCGGCGGAAACAAAGAATTCTGGGACGGTTTCCCAAACGAGTATGAAATCGAAAGTTACTTTAAAAAGTGCTATACCTTTGCCGTGGACAAGATAGGTTATCTCGGTACGGATGAGAACATTATTTGTGCTGTTATAATAACCGAACCGAACAGGCGAAATCTATTTGTATATTACTTGCCCGTTACCCCTAAATGGAAAGTGAAGATTATGAGTAAAGAGAAAAACGATTACGGTACACTTTTACAGTTGACCGATGAGAACGGCGAACCGCTTTATCGTAATAAAGAAAACTTTGAAAGTCCGCTTCTATGCCGAACTGAGTTTTGGAAACAGCGTGGCGGGATAACTTCTTTTTCCGGCTTGCAGGAAGACTTCTTCAGAAAGGTTTCCGAAAAGTTTGGTGCCGTGCGTGGCAAAAGCACTTCGCCTTACCGAAGCACTTGTCTTGAACAGAGAAAGCGTTTCGGAAGATATGAAGACGATGAACACGACTTTATTGCACCTTTCGATGACTCGCCCTACCATTATTAAAAAATTTTGCCTTAGACCCTTGTCGTACCGCAAAGGCACACCGCATTATAAAATTTCTAAATAATTTTGGGAAGAACCCTTGACTTTTTGACCCGGGTCGTTATAATCGTATTAACATTTTTTATCGGAGGTGTTTGCAGAAGATGACAGACAAAGAATTATTGGCAAAAGCCGAAGCAAACGAAGGCTTGACTGTAAACGAGATTAAAAGATATCAAACGCTTGTTAAACCGCAAAAGCACGTTTACGGCAAGTACGGAACACTCAAACGTAAGTATCTTGAATACAAAGGGTTAGATTGGACGATTGAAAACCTTCCCGGATATCTTCACGGCGTGGACAAGCAAGCCGAGGATATGTACAATGTCCTCTACGCAAAACTCTGCCTCTCTCCGCTGTACAAGCGGACTGGCGAGTTTATGGAAGATTACCGCAGGCTGACCGCTCTACAACACGCAATCGAGCAAGAAATTTTAAGCGAAATAATTTATACGGAGGAAGTCGTATGAAACAACCTAAGTCGCAAATAGATAAACGCTATGAAGACAAACACAAGGCGGAACGCAAAGCCGCACATGCGGTTTGGGGAACTTCAATGAAACGCGAAGACTTTGAGGAACTGAACAAGTTCCTCAAAGACAACCGCATACCAAAAGTTCAGCTCATTTACGTGGGCTGGACGGCATTAAAAGAACAACTGAATAATTAACGGCGCAAGCAAAACCACGCTTTTGCGCCAGCGCAACCCAATTTGTTGCGATAGCAACCTCGGCGGTGGGAATTTGCGCAATTATATAATTGTTTGCGCTTGAAAATTGCGCAAAGGGCGGCAGAGCCGCCAAAAATCACGGCAAATCGCAGCCGCAGAATAGGCGAGATTTGCGTGAACATATTGTAAAAGGAGGAACACGCAATGAAAAGAGAACATAGTATTCAAAGCTATAAGGGCGCGGTAAAATAAAAAGCCGACTGTCTGAATAAGGATACTTGACAAATCAAGAATTACAAAAAGTATTAAATGCTATTAAGTACATACCGTCCGAGAACGAGCGCGACGAAGTAACACAGATTATATTGAAAGCGGCTTCGGAAAGCATTACTCTGGACAGGTTGAAAGTACTTACTAAAAAGGAAGATAAAGCTGATTTTAAGGAGAACGGCACAAACGGATTTATCAAATTCAAACCTAAGGAGATAAATTCAATGCCAGACTACTTAAAGAAATTATTTACTATCAACGATAAAATCGTAACCTACCGTTATGTGAACGGCTTGTATCAGGCGCGGTTCCGCAGGGACGGTTACAATATCGAAGTTGCGTCCAAGAGCTTCGATATTATGCGACAAAAATTCTTGGCAAAACTGCTTGCCGCTGAAAGAGCAAAGCAAAACGCAGACTTTCCCCTACTCTCTGACTTCATACACGATTGGCTGAAAGTCAAGAAGCAAACAGTTAAAGAAACGACTTACAAAAGCTACGTCAACTTGCTTACGAAAAACATTCTGCCGAAATTCGGTCATTACCACGTCAACGAAATAACGAGAAAGGACATTCAGGACTTTTTGTTTGAACTGACGGACAACAGCAAGAACCGCACGGCGCAGAAACTGAAACTACTTTTATCTGCAATATTTGACGTTATAGTTGAAGACTACAACATTAAAACGCCTATGAGCAAAATCGTACTTTCGCACTATGAAGTTAAGAAAGGCAAAGCATTTACCAAAGACGAAGAAAAAACCATTATCGACTTCTGTAAGAAAAATTCCCACTACACCGGCAACTCCGCTATTCTTACTCTCCTCTATACGGGTATGCGTGTAGGCGAATTGACGACGATTACCTACGACGATACGTTTATTTATTGCGAGTCGGAAAAGACGAGAAAGGGCTATGCGAAGGTTATAAGACAAATTCCCATATCGCCTATGCTGAAAAAAGTTATGCCGTTAATCGATTTAGAGCAAGCAAAAACAGCAAGCCGTTATACAATTCGAGATGCACTTAAAAGAATATTCCCTAAAAGACATATTCACGAACTGCGTTACAGCTTCATTACAAGAGCAAAAGAATGTGGGTGCAACCCCGAACTTGTTATGAAATGGGTAGGACACGAGTTTGACGCAGACGTTAAGACTTCGAGGGTTGACAGAGGCTATACAACCTACTCACAAGAATACATACTGCAAGAAATTAACAAAATAGACTACGAACTGTAAATAACGCACAAAAACACCTGCTTTGGGCTGAAATCGAGCAAAAAGTACTTCCCAATCACTTCCCAATGATAACAAAACGGGAGAAATTTTGTGAATTTCTCCCGTTTTGATGGTGCTTGTGATCGGACTTGAACCGATACGCCTTTTACCGCGAGGGATTTTAAGTCCCTTGAAATCAGCAAAACACACAATATATAGCTTATATT
>JAIDOO010000389.1 GCA_029063275.1 Clostridia bacterium | reverse complement strand
ATTTTAAGCCTCCTGTTAATTTTCATTAATTTTTACTTCTATTGACTGTCCGTTGATTATCAATTCCGCATTAGTGTAAGTTAACGCAGAAAAGTCGCCTGAGCCGAACAACCAAGTGTCCGTGTTGAATATTCCGTCATCGTCCTTCTGAATGTTGTAGATTATAGTATCGTCGGGAAGCGAAGAAATCGTAAGCTTTGAATTGTTGAACGCTACGTCCTCCAAAACCGCGCCCTCTTCAACGTCTGCGCTGAAAAGATACAAATATAATCTGATGTTCGGTCTTATAGAAGATACGGTAGCCTCAAAACCTTCGAATGTTATGCCCGTTATTTCCGCGTCCCTGGTAATCCTGCCGAAAATCGAGTACGTTGACATAACCGCAGGGTTCGTAGTCTGGAATTTCTGATTTGAAATGGTGTAACCGTTACCTTGAATTACGCTGTTTACAAGGCCCGATTTTAAAGGTACCGCCGAGTTTGTCGAACAATCTATATCTTGCGTTATATAGTATCTGTTTCTATTATCCAGGTCGGCGGAATACAGGTTGAGGAACATCGTGCGCGCTTCCGACGCCGTTCTTACCATTTCCCATTTGCCGCTGACAAATCTGCAGTAGATTGCAACGTGGGGGTCGCTGTCCGTTTCGTCGAATACGTCGGGTTTTCTAATCGAGCCGGTGAACTGCTCATATTCGTCGTTTTCGTTCTTGACGTAGTATTCAAGCAGAGTTGCGTCGCTTACCGTTACGGGCAGATTGGCATAACTTACCGTAATCGCGTCTTGACTGCCGAAGCTTCTTTCCGCGATTTCGCCGCCTGCCGAAACGATTACTTTTTTTGTTACGCCCTCTTCACCTTCCACAGCAACCTCTAACGTAATATCTTCGGAGCCGTCGATAAGGTAATATCTCAGCTTGTAGTCGCGCGTCCATTTTGCGCCGAAGTAAAGATGCTGATTTTTTTCAATCGTCAGGGGGAACGCGACCGCCTCGTCCGTAAGCACGGGAATGCCCCTTGCCTTGTCCGCTTCGTTTGCAAACTTGGGATTGCCCTCGTCGTCAAGCTCAACGTAATACCAGCCCTTGAATACGTAGTCCGTCTGCGTAACGGGGTCTATGGTGAAATCTGAAATAACAGGCGTGTCGGGATAGTAGTAAACGTCCTTCACGTACTTGCTGTTTCCGAATGACCCGCCCGCCGCGTAATAGGTTACCCGCTGGTACTGCGCGTCGCCGAGAATTTCCTGCCACGTTTTGCCGCCGATTTTACAGGCGGCAAAAAGTGAGCAAACCGCTATCACAAGAAATATTAAAATCAGACTTACTTTGGTTTTAAGTTTCATTTATTC
>JAIDOO010000388.1 GCA_029063275.1 Clostridia bacterium | reverse complement strand
CGGCACAAAGCCGCGGCGGTCGCTTTCACTTATTTTTAGTTATCATTTTCACAAACTCGCGCGAGGCGTTTGTCTGCGGGTGGTGCGGGTCGGTTATCATACAGATATTTCTCGGCGGAAGTTCCTTTTCAAGCTTAACCCTGAAAACCTCGCCCCGCTTTATTGCGCCTTCCGCCATATCCTGCGGAACGAATCCCAATCCGAAATTATGGCTTATCATAGGCACGAGCAAATCCGCGCTGTCTGTTTCGATATCGGGGGTCAGAGCAACGTCGTTATCGGCAAAGATATCGTCGATAAACTGCCTCAGCTGCATACTGTGTCTTAAACATACAAACGGATAATTTTTAATGTCGTTTAAACTGAGCGTCTTGTCTTTGAGCTTCGAAAAGTTTTTGCCTGCAATAAGAATATCGTTAAAACTCCGCACGGTTACGGAATTCAGTGTTTTGCTTGTATTGCAGGGGGTTGAAACAAACGCGATATCAAATATTCCCGTTTTCAGTTTTTCAATAGTACCGTTGTTCGAGCCCGTGTTTATTTTGAATTTCACATTGGGGTGCTTGGAATGGAAATCGTCGAGAATTCCGAACAAAAAGCCGTGCAGTGCGGTTACGGTAGTACCTATATAAATAGTGCCGTTTTCGGCGCTTATTAAATGGCTTAACTCGTCTTCGCCCTTTAAAATCTGGCTGTGCGCAATGCGTACATAGTCAAAAAGCGTTTGTCCTTCGTGCGTAAATTCCACGCCGTTTTTAGTTCTTACAAACAGTCTGCAACCAAGCTCGTTTTCCAGATTCTGAATTGCGCGCGTTACCGCAGGCTGGCTGGAATACAGTTCAACTGCCGCCCGCGTTATGTTTTTGTGTTTGCCAACGTAGTAAAAAATTTTGTAATATTCGTAGTTCAAGTGTTTTCCCCTATGCTTTTAGATATGCGTATTTGCTATGATAACTATACAATATTATCATTTTACATTATAATAAACAGGTAGTATAATGTAAAGGAAAATGATAGAATTTATAAAAAAATGTTTCTTTTTATCGTTTATCAAGGAGAATATATGAATTACAGAGAAGTATCTTTAAAGAAACACGGCGAATGGAAAGGCAAAATCGAAACGGTTTGCCGCGTGCCCGTAGACAGCAGGGAAGCTTTATCTCTTGCCTATACGCCCGGCGTTGCCGAGCCTTGTATGGCTATTCATACCGACGTTGAAAAGTCGTTTGAGCTCACCCGCCGTTGGAATACTGTTCCTGTAATAACCGACGGCACGGCTGTTCTGGGGTTGGGCGATATCGGACCCGAAGCGGGTATGCCCGTAATGGAAGGCAAGTGCGCACTGTTTAAGGCGTTCGGCAACGTGGACGCTTATCCGATTTGCCTTAGGACAAAAGACACCGAGGAGATTATCAACACCATTAAAGTAATGGCGGGGTCGTTCGGCGGAATTAACCTTGAAGATATTTCCGCGCCCCGTTGCTTTGAGATTGAAACAAGACTTAAAGAGGAGTTGGATATTCCCGTATTCCACGATGACCAGCACGGCACGGCGATAGTTTCGGCGGCGGCGCTTTTAAATGCTTTAAAACTTGCGGACAAAAAAATAGACGAGATAAACCTTGTAATAAACGGCGCGGGCGCGGCGGGAATAGCCATTGCGAAATTCCTTTTGAAACTTGGCGTAAATAATATAACGATGTGCGACAGGAAGGGTATTATTTGCAAGGGCGAAGACTGGCTTAACCCCGCTCAAAAGGAAATG
>JAIDOO010000387.1 GCA_029063275.1 Clostridia bacterium | reverse complement strand
CAATAGGGCGTATTTCCTGTGAGACCGCTCTCTGCTTGTCCATAACGAAAATTCTTTCGCCCGTCAATATTTTATAGGCGGGCAACTCTTTATTTATGACTATGGGCATGGCTTCACCTGAATTCCTTAATCTGTCTTTCCAGCGCGCGTTTTTCGTCGCGTTCCGCTATGGTGCGTTTTTTGTCGTAATTCTGTTTGCCCTTGCAAAGCGCGATTTCGGCTTTTATTAGGCTGTCTTTAAAATACAGCGAAAGTGGGATAAGAGTGTAACCCTTTTCGTTTATCTTGCCAACTATTTTATCTATTTCATATCGGTGCATAAGCAACTTTCTGTCGCGCTTTGATTCCTTAGTTGAAAATGCGCCTGCTTTGTCGTACACTGCGATATGTGCGTTTTTAAGCGTGATTTCGCCGTTTCTGATAAAGCAGAACGCTTCTTTAAGGTTGCAGTTTCCAGCCCGTAGCGACTTGACTTCCGCGCCCTCTAAAACTATTCCCGCCTCGTATTTTTCAAGTACAAAATACTCGTACAAAGCGTACTTGTTGTACGTTATCTGTTTCATAAATAATATTATATCACAATTTATTTTCCTGCGCAATAGAAAAGGTAACGCGCTTTCTGCCGAAATCGCACCCGTCAACGCGTATTTTAAGTTTATCGCCGAGGCGGTATGAGTTGCGCCTGCCTTTCAGCAAAAACTTTTCTCCGAAAAATTCGTAATTATCTTCTGGCAGGTATTCGAGAGGAATTAATCCCTCGACGGTATTTTTGAGCTCGCAAAATACACCGAAGTTTGTTACGCCAGAAACGGTAGCGTCGTATTCTTCGCCAATCCTTTCGGTCATATATTCGAGCTTGTACAAATCGTCAACCTCGCGCTCGGCTTCGTCAGCGTTGCGCTCGCATTCCGAGCAGTCTATTCCCGCTTGCTTTGCGCTATCCTTAAATTTGAGCCCGTTGCCGCCGCGCAGAACCTCTTTAAGCGCGCGGTGCACGAATAAATCGGGATAGCGGCGGATTGGGGAGGTAAAGTGGCAATAGCAGGAGGAAGCCAGACCGAAGTGTCCTCGGTTTTCTTCCGCGTATCTTGCCTTTTGCATACATCTCAGCATTACTTTATTGATTACTGAGAAATAAGGCTTGTTTTCGGCGGATTTTAAAATGCGCTGAAAATCCGCAGGCGCGGTATCGTCCGCGTCTAATTTAGCGTTAATTCCCAAATCCTTTAAAAAGGAAACGAGAGTACTAACTTTTTCGGGCGACGGGACTTCGTGTATACGGTAAAGGCAGGGGATACCGCGCTTTGCCATAAACTCGGCTACAGCCTCGTTTGCCGAAATCATAAACTGCTCGATTATTCTCTCTGAAATCGTGCGTTCGTAATCGGGAATGACTATTTTTCCGCTTGCGTCAGTATAAATTTTTGCCTCGCGCACGTCTAAATTGACGTTGCCCGCGGCGTCGCGCCTGCTTTCCATTATGAGGCAAAGCTTTTGCATAAGAGCAACCGTTTCAATCAAATCGGCGTAATCATTGCAGGCAGTTTTTTCGCCGTTGCAAATTGCAGTAACAGCAGAATAAGTCATTTTGCGGCGGCTTTTTATAACGCTTTCGAAAATTTCGTAATCCAGCCTGTTTCCGCGTTCGTCAAAAATCATAACGCAGGACATTGCGTATCTGTCCTCGCCCTCATTCAAAGAGCACGCTCCGTTTGAAAGCGATTTGGGCAACATCGGCAAAACCGCGTCGGGGAAGTATACGCTCGTCCCGCGGGCATACGCTTCGTTATCGACGGCGGAGCGGTATTTGACGTAATTGCTTACGTCCGCAATGTGCACGCCTAAAATATATTTTCCGTCCTTATATTCCAAAGATACGGCATCGTCGATGTCGCGCGTATCCGCGCCGTCAATCGTAAAAATCAGCTTTTCGCGCAAGTCTCTGCGCCCGTCAATGACAATGGCGGCGGAAGAAGCTTTTTCGGCTTCGTGTATAACTTCTTCGGGAAATTCAGAGTAAAGCCCGTGCGCGCGTATTATCGAGAGCACTTCCACGGCGAAATTTCCGCCCTCACCCAAAACCTCGATAACCTTACCGTTAGGCATACGGTTTTGCGGATATGAAGTAATTTCGCAAAGCACCTTGTCGCCGTCCTTTGCGTTTTTTGAAAGGTCAAGAGGAATAGCGATTTCGGGAAGTTTCGAGTCGTCGGGTTGCATAACGCCGAAACCGCCTTCAATCATAAACACGCCGACAACTTGCGTTCTGCCGCGCTCGGTTATTTCGACTATATACGCCTCGTCCGCAGTGCCCTTGACGGGTGCGGCTTTAACTTTGTCGCCGTCGTACGCGCCGAAAAGGGAGTGGGGCGGAATAAAAAAATCACCCTTGAATTTTTCCTTGTCGTCAGGCTCGACGAAGGCGAAGCCCCGCGCGTTTCCGCGTACCGTACCCGAAAATACGCCCGCTTGTTTGGGCGTGCAAAGATGACCCTTTCTGTCGTGTATAATCTTGCCTTCTTTTTCAAGCTCGCGCAAAACGGCTTTAACTTCTTTTCTTGCCTGGCGCGTATGGACAAAAGGGTTATGATTGATTATTTCGTGTTCGCTTTTGAAGGCGAAGTTCGATTTAATTTGAATTAAAATTCTCTCTTTTAAAGTCATAGTCTAAAAAAAATAGCGGCTTTATATAAGCCGCCCTTGAATTATTTTTGATTAACCGCCGACAACCAGCAAACCTGCAATGTAAGCTACGATTGCGAGAAACGCTATTACGCCCAAACAAACCCAGCTCCATTTTTTCAGCTTGCTGTCAATGGATTTACCTCTGTTTTTGCCGAAAAAGGTTTCGCTCGAAGCGGTGATACCTTGAATACCGTCGGAATTGCTCTTCTGGAACAGAACAAGAATAATAGCGACAAGCGCGGTAAGGAATATTAAAACAAGGCAGGCTATCGAAACGGTCATATATAACGTAAATATCGCGTCGGACAGCATCAATGAATTTGCCATAAATAAAACCTCTTGAATGATTTACCTGAAAATTATATCACAGAGTAATTATTTTTACAATCAAAAACAAGCCCTTTTTAACAAAATTTTATCCCGATTTTTTAAATTTAAAACCCTTTTCGCCGAATTTATTGATAATAAATATCCCCGCGCAAACAAGAACGAGCGCTA
>JAIDOO010000386.1 GCA_029063275.1 Clostridia bacterium | reverse complement strand
ATCTTCTCGCAAGTTTTTATTTCTCAACAAAGTAGGCAGTAGTTTCCAATCTTTGTTTGCATGACCTCTATAAAAGTAATCTCTCCGCTCATTGGCAGAAAAAAGCAAGATTGGGTTAGAAACAATTTCTTCGATTTTCTCAATTAATTCATTGTAGGAGTTAATAACAATAGTTTTCATATTTACGTATTATTATATCAAAATTTACCAAAAATCACAATCACATTTCCATATCGTTTTTTCTGGCGGTTTTTCTCTGCGTAAATTCGAGATAATCAAGGTATTCGTCGTAATCGGTAAAGCCGAGCCGTTCCATATCGGCTTTTGCTTGCCTGTACTCTGCAAGAGATTTATCAAAATCGTCTAAAACCTCACTAAAATCTGTTTCAACAGTTGATTCGGGTTCTTCATCAAGAACGGGCGTAATATCGTCTGTAACGGCTTCTACGGGCTTGGATAAGGTTTCTGCTTGTTCGTGTTCTGCGCCTCTAAAAAGAGCCGTTAGCAGGGCTTGCGCTTCGACAGAATTTTGTTGCCCCGAAATCATAGTTTCACCGCCGAATACGTTTGTAAGTGTATTCGCCACGTTCAATTTAGACGAATAGTTCAAATGGCTGTAAATATCGGCGGTAGTTGAAATTGCGCTATGTCCGAGCCATTCTTGTATTTCTTTCATGCTCACGCCACAAGCGATAAGTAAACTTGCACAACTATGTCGTAATTCGTGAAATCTTATTTTAGGTAAACCGTGTTGAGTGAGAAAAGATTTGAAATGACAAGTAACTGTGTTCGGATTTACAAGTTTCCCTATATCGTCAACCCAAACGTAATCAAGATACTGTTGATTGTACCCGTTCTTAAAATAAGCCTTGTTTTTGTCTTGCTGTTCTTTTAGTTTCAGCAAGGCTTCTTTTATTTCGGGAATGAGTGGCATCGTGCGCTTACTTGATGCGTTCTTCATTACGTCTTTTTGTATAAGAAGTAACTTGCCGTTTACGCTCGTTTGTACAACCGAAGAATTGAGAGTTAACGTATTTTTATAAAAGTCGATAGAATTCCATTTCATACCGCACAGCTCACTTCTACGCAAACCGTAAAATGCAGTCATCTTATACATGAGTTCGTACTTATCACCTTTCAGGCACTCAAACAGTTCTCTTAATTGTTTAAGGTCATAATACTTTGCTTCGTATTTTGGGCTTTTCGGTTTCTCTACTTTCGCCGCAGGATTTACGGGAATTAGATCTGTATAATAAGCAATTTCCAACGCACGGCGAATAATAACATGTGCGTGCGTACAGGCTTGAATTGTTTTGCCGTTTTCCATAAGCCAAGCATAATAAGCCTGAATATCCGTCGGCTTTATGTTCTGCAATGTTATTCCTCTTTCGTTAAAGTAAGGGGCGATATTTTTTATCTTGCCTTTATAACCTGCATAAGTACTTGTTTGTAAATTCGGTTTCGCTATTTCAATCCATTGAGTTAGGTAGTCCCCGAAAAGCAATTTGTCTTTTGTAGTAGAGCGCATAGAAGCTGAAGGCGTTTCCTCGTTTTTAAAGTTTGCGATAATCTCACGCATAACTTCTTCGGCGGCACGCTTGTTGTTTTTAGCATCCAACCCCGTAGCCGCCCATTTTTGTTTGTTCTTTCCGTGTTCATCTTGATAGGAAATCACGACATAATATTTTCCATTTTTAACTGTTAATCTTCCTGTCATTAAGCCGCCTCCTTGTTTATGAAGTCAATCACATTTTGCTTTGTGATTATGTATTTGCTCCCGACTTTGCGAGATTTTATTTCGCCGTT
>JAIDOO010000385.1 GCA_029063275.1 Clostridia bacterium | reverse complement strand
ACCGTTTTTTACAAAGAAAGCCGACATCACTCCCGTAACGTGGGTTGACTTTAAGCCGACTATCCCCTCGTACCTTAAAAGGTACTTATCGTCCTCTGCGATAGTCGTGTACATCGCGTCCCCTGCGTAAACGTTTGGCGGGTAGCCAAGCTCTTCAAGATTGCGGCATATTTCAACGGTATCATCAACTTTAAAACCGCCGTATTTAATCGTTTTTCCGCTTTCGATTTCGGCAATGACAGTACCCTGATGCGCCACGACGTAACCCGTCAATCCCAAAGCGCGTACGCACGGCAAAATACAGCACAGCATTCTGCCCGTACAAACCGCAAAAACTCCGCCGCTTGCAACATATTCATTTATGGCTTTTTTAACGCCGTCCGTTACATTGTGTTCACCGGTTAAAAGTGTTCCGTCAAAATCCGAAACTATTATAGGATAATTAATCTCTCTCATAAGTTTTCTTCAAAGTATTTTCTGATTTTTTCAGCGAGTTTTTCGCCTATGCCCTCGGTTTTAGCCAAGCTTTCAACGCTTGCCGTTCTGATTTTTTCAAGTGAGCCGAATTTTTCCATAAGCGCAATCCGCTTAGATTTTCCTACGCCGTCAATCTCGGTCAAGACGCTTTCAAGACTCCTCTTCGAGTGCAGATTTCTGAAATAGGTTATTGCAAACCTGTGCGCCTCGTCGCGGATTCTCTGCAAGGTTTTCAGCGCGTAGTCGCGGCGGGGAATAATAACGCTTTCGTCGCTGTACAGCGTAAAAACCTCCTCTTCGCGCTTTGCAAGCGAAACCAGTTCGATGCCGCTTATACGCATTTCGTCAAAGACCTCTTTCACGGACGAAAGCTGTCCTTTGCCGCCGTCGATAATTATAAGATCGGGCTTGGGGAATTTTTCCTCTTCGCCCGTGCCCAGTTTTGAAAGGCGGCGGGTTAAAACCTCTTTTAAAGAAGCAAAATCGTTTGCGCCCTCTACTGTTTTAATTTTAAATCTTCTGTAACTCTGCCTGTCCGCTTCGCCATCGATAAACACTACCATCGAGCCGACTTTGTCAACTCCGCTTATATTTGAAATATCGTAGCACTCCATTCTGCGCGGATAGCTTTTAAGATTTAAAAGCTGTTGCAGGCGCTTGCAGGCGTTTACGGTCATATCGTCCTTATGTTTGATTTTGTCGACAGACTTTTCCAAAAAATCGACTGCGTTTTTGCCCGCCATTTTAAGCAGCTGGGCTTTCACACCCTGCTTGGCAAGTGTAACTTCAACCGTTTTGCCGAACTTTTCTTTAAAGTAGTTTTGAATAAGCTCCTTTTCGCAGAACTGTTCCGAGATAATTTCGGCAGGAACTTCGTGGTTTGAATAATACTGGATAATGAACGCGGTAAGCGCTTCGCCGTCGGACATATGCGCCTCGTCCAAGGCGTAACTGCTGCCGCCCTGCATTACGCCCTTTCTGGTAACCAGCACGTTCGCCGCCGAGTACATATTGTTTGTCGAGTATGCGATTATATCCGCGTCGATATAACGGCTTAACGCCGTAATTCTCTTTGCTTCGAGCTTTGAAAGCATTGCAAGCTTGTTTTTATAGTCTATCGCAAGCTCAAAATTTTCGCCCTCTGCCGCCGAAAGCATTTTGGCTTTTAACAGCTTTTCGGCTTCCTTATAATTGCCGTCCAAAAAGGAAAGCGCGCTTTTGACCTGCTGAGAATATTCCTCTTTTGTTACTTTATGCGAGCAGGGCGAAGTACATCTTTTTATGTGGTAATTCAAGCACTCCCTTTTGGGCTTTTCCGAAATAGCGGTATGGCACAGACGGACGCTGTAAGTTAGCTGTAAAATATCGAGAATATCCTTACAGTTTATACCGCCCATAAAGGGTCCGAAGTATTTACATCCGTCCTTTTTGATTTTTCGCGTTATACAAAAATTGGGATATTCTTCATTTATATTCGCCTTTATATAAGGATAAGTTTTGTCGTCCTTTAAAAGTATATTATACTTGGGCTTATACTTTTTGATAAGACTGTTTTCAAGCGCGAGGGCGTCAATTTCGGAATCGGTTATTATATAGTTGAAATCGCGCACGTTTTCAACCATTTTATTTACCTTTTCGGGTTTGGGTGAATTATGGAAATACTGGCGAACGCGGTTTTTAAGCACGCGCGCCTTGCCGACGTATATTACATTTGAATATTCGTCAAGCATTATATATACGCCCGGATTTTCGGGCAGAAGTTTCAATTTTTCCTTTATAACGTCCATAACCGCAGAGTTGATTATAACACTTTGCAAAGCTTTTTGCAATACATTACGATAAAAATAAATAGCCTTGCCAAAAAGCAAGGCTATTTAAATTTTGTGTTAATTTTGTTTAGTTCTTATGCACGCCCGCAAGCTGAGGTATAAGCGTGGGAATTTGATTTACGTCGGTAACCAAGTCGGTTACGTCTGAACACTTATTGACTGAGTTGTAATAGAAAACCGACGAGTCAGTATCAAAGTCTGTACTGAACTTATTGAAATTTGCAACTATATCATATCTGTTGTCTACAAACTTAATAAACATTTCAATCGCTGTGGTAACGGTAGAAGAAGGTTTTTCAGGCATAGCGTTGTAAGAATAGCCTTTACCCTCCATTTCGCAATTGTAAAGTTTTGCTACTCCATAACTTTCCGACGTAGAAGAATTAAAGCCTTGAATATCAATCATTGTATTATTGCTACCGTCGAAGTAGCAGTATTCAATAAACGCATAGGCATACGAACGTAATGAAATACTCGTGCCTGTGCTGTTGTGATAATAGTTGTTGTACATATGCATGTTTGCCTGTCTAGCAAGGGGCAATCTGCTTTTACAAGTATCGTAATAATTATGATGGAAAGTTACGTTTGCAGTCGTACTACTGTTATCGGAGCCGATAAGACCGGTTTTATGGTTCAAATAATAATGATTGTACGAAATGGTTATATACGACGCTCTCTTAAAGTCGGTTGCGCCATCGCCCTCGTGCTTATCCTGATCATCTGATGCGTCCCAATAGTTTTTTCCTTCATTAAAAGTATTGTTGTGTACCCAAATTCTTTGAGAATCAGCTGAGTCGGCGTTGCCAAAGTTTGAACCACCTTCAAAACTGCAAGCGTCCTCAGTATAGTCGTCAAATGTGATATTTCTTATTTCAATTGACTTTGCATATCTCCATGTAAAGCCCCACTGGAAGATTTCAGCGTCTGTTCCTATACCCTCTACCGTAATGTTCTGGGGGTGCGAACTGCTACCGCCTATTGACATATTGTTCCAACAAGTATCGGAACCTAACGTCATAGTACTTGTCAATCCTTCAAGCGGTGAGATATCTTTTTCAAGCTCAATTCCTAATTCGGCCAATTCGCTTTGCGTATAAGACCTGTTCGCTAAATCTACACCGAGTTTAGTCGACGTCTGTTCATGAGCCTCTGCGTAAGTGAGTTTGTCTCCCGCTTTGGAATATTCAATAATCTGTTTATCGCCGTCATGCGCCCAGGTAGGAGCGGAGATTTTGCCGATTATACGGACTATGACGGGCGTACCCGTTGTTGCTGCCGCCAAAATCTTTGCGAGCCCCGTATAAGATTTAG
>JAIDOO010000384.1 GCA_029063275.1 Clostridia bacterium | reverse complement strand
GCGTCTATGCGTACTATAGCCGAGCGCGCGGGATATACGACGGGTATGGTTTACGGCAGATTTGCCGACAAGAGCGAATTATTCCGCGAACTGGTTGAAGAGGGCGCAAATAAGCTTTTCGGCTATTTTTCAAATTCGGAGGAAGATTTCGCAAAGCTTACGCCTGAACGGCAACGCGAAGAAATGCACTCTTATGTAGAGGCAAAGCTTGACGAAATGATAGATATAATCTACGACCATTTTGACGCATTCAAGCTTATCGTGTGCAAGAGCGCGGGAAGCGGATACGAGTACTATATCGATAAAATGATAGAAGTAGAAACTGCAAGCACGGTAAGATTTATCAACGCTCTGAACAGTGCCGGAATAAAGATAAACGAGGTGCGCGCTGATTTGAGCCATATGCTTTCCAGTGCAATGTTTAACGGCGTGTTTGAGGTTGTCGCCCACGATTTGCCCAAGGAGGAGGCTAGCGGATACATAAAGCAAATTCACGATTTTTTCACTGCCGGCTGGCAGAAAATTTTGGGACTGTAATAAACTTACTATAAATTAAAGCGGTATTTTTGGTACCGCAAAATAAATATTCAAAAAATTAACCATAGTTTATATTTTGGAGGTAAACAATGAAAAGGAAAAAAAGCAGTTTTTCCGAGCTTATGCAATTTGCCGGAAAGCATAAGTTTTTGACATATTCGTCCTGGGTGCTGTCGGTTATAAGCGCGGCGCTCGCGCTTGCGCCCTTCGTCTTTATTTTCTTTATCGTAAAAGAAGTGATAGAGGTTGCGCCCGATTTTTCCGAGGCTACAAATATAGTTTTCAACGGCTGGATGGCGGTTGTGTTTGCGATAGCTTCGATAATAGTTTATTTCGGCGCGCTGATGTGTTCTCACCTGTCCGCTTTCAGAATAGCGGGAAATATGCGCAAAAAGGCTATAAAACACGTAACCGAGCTTCCGCTCGGCTTTATCGGCGAAGCGGGCAGCGGAAAGGTGCGCCGTATAATAAACGAAAGCAGCCGGGCAACCGAAACTTACCTTGCGCACCAACTGCCCGATATGGCTGGCGCGTTGGCAACTCCTGTCGGAATGATTATTATGCTGTTTTTGTTCGACTGGCGTTTCGGGCTTATCAGCCTTGTACCCGTAGCCCTCGGTTTTTTGTGTATGTTCAAAATGGCGGGACCCGCTATGGCGGAGGATATGAAAAAATATAACGGTGCGTTAGAGGAGATGAACAATCAGGCGGTGGAATACGTTCGCGGAGTTCCCGTGGTCAAAACTTTCGGGCAGACCGTGCACTCTTTCAAAAAATTCAAAGGTTCGATAGACAACTATTACAAATTCTGCGTGTCTTATTGCAAAAAGTGCCGCGGACCTATGCTGTGGTTCACAACACTTATCAACAGCGCGTTCGCTTTCATTATTGCTCTTGCGCTCATTCTTGCGGGCGGGGAGGCGGTAACGCAGGGCGTTTTACTGAATTTTATTTTTTACGTTATCTTTACGCCGATAATCACGACGACGCTCACCAAAGTTATGTATATGAGCGAAAACGGTATGATTGTAGCCGACGCTCTCGAACGCATACATTCAATACTCGATTTAAAGCCGTTGCCCGAAGCAAATATGAGCGAAGTTCCCCAAGATAATTCGGTTGAGTTCGACGGCGTTTGCTTCCGTTATTCCAATGCGCAGACGGACGCGCTTAAAGAAGTTTCGTTTAAAATCGGCGCGGGCGAAAAGGTTGCCTTCGTGGGACCGAGCGGCGGAGGAAAAACCACAGTGGCGGGGCTTATCTCCCGCTTCTGGGACGTGCGCGACGGCGCTGTTAAAATAGGCGGCGTTAACGTAAAGGATATAAGGCACGAAGAGCTTATGAACAGCGTGTCCTACGTTTTTCAGGACAGCAGGCTGTTAAAGGCGTCCGTTCTTGAAAATGTACGTCTCGGTAATCCCGGGGCGAGCGAGCACGAAGTTACGGAAGCCCTGAAAAAGGCGCAGTGCGGCGATATCATTGCCAAGCTCCCCGACGGAATAAATACGGTAATAGGCACCAAAGGCGTATATTTATCGGGCGGCGAACAGCAGAGAATTGCGATTGCCCGCGTTATGCTGAAAAACTCGCCGATAGTAGTCTTGGACGAGGCAACCGCATTTGCCGATCCCGAAAACGAAGTTCTGGTACAAAAAGCGTTTGACGAGCTTTCAAAGGATAAGACGGTAATAATGATTGCGCACAGATTGACCACGGTTAAAAATGCGGACAGGATTTTTGTGCTCAAAGACGGACAAATCGAGGAAGAGGGCGCGCACGGACAGCTCTTGCAGAATAAGGGCTTGTACACTAAAATGTGGAAGGATTATACTACGTCAATCGGTTGGCGTGTAGGAGGTGCAAAATGATAAATGCGGTTATGAAAAAATTCGCGCTTTCGCGCGTGGGCGCAAAAGGCTTTATCGGGGCGGTGATTGCCTGCGTCGTGGGCGACCTTGCCTTCATGGTGCCCGTGTGTCTTTTATACTATCTTACCGACGATTTTTTAAGCGGTGCGGTACCCGTAAGCCATTATTATCTTTACGGCTTCGGCGCGCTTGCTTCGCTTCTTCTCATTTTTTTCACTGCGTGGTGGAAGTATAACGCGACCTACTTTACTACATACAGAGAATCTGGCGTGCGCCGTATTCGCCTTGCCGAAAAATTGAGGAAGCTTCCCTTATCATTTTTCGGCAAAAAGGATTTAGCGGATTTGACCAACACCGTAATGGGCGACTGCGCGACGTGCGAGCAGATGATGTCGCATTACGTTCCGCAGTTCTGGGGTTCTGTAATCTCTACCTGCCTGATAGCGATAAGTATGTTTGTTTTCGACTGGAGGCTCGCGTTAGCGGCGCTTTGGGTTTTGCCCGTTACACTCGCAATCGTGGCGGTTTCCAAAAAAGCGCAAAATCACTTTACGCGCAGACAAACAGAGGCGCAAATAGCCGTTGAGGACGGAATACAGGAATGCCTCGAAACATTGCGCGATTTAAAGAGCAACAACGCGGAAAATAAATATTTGCAGGATCTGAACAAAAAGATAGAATACTTGGAGGGCAGACATATAAAGAGCGAGCTTGGCGCGGCAATGTTCGTCGTGCCGTCGTCGATGATTTTAAAATTGGGAATTGCAAGCGTTGCGCTTGTCGGCGGTATGCTTTTAATTAGCGGAACTTTGCCTGTTATCACCTTCTTTATGTTTCTGCTCGTGGTGTCGAGAATTTACGAGCCTATGACGGGCACGCTTCAAAATCTTGCGGCAATGAATTCGTTGCAGGTGAATATCGACAGAATAAACGATATGGAAAATACCGAAGAGCTTGTCGGCGGCAACGGGTTTAACCCCGACGGCTACGACGTTGAGTTTAAAGACGTCGGTTTTGCGTACAACGCGGGCGAAACCGTGTTGGACGGCGTTTCGTTCACTGCAAGACAGGGCGAGGTTACCGCGCTTATCGGCGAGAGCGGAGGCGGAAAATCGACCGCGGCAAAGCTTGCGGCAAGGTTTTGGGACGCAGATAAAGGGACGGTTACAGTCGGCGGCGTGGCCGTAAAGACCGTCGAGCCCGAGGCAGTGCTGAATGTG
>JAIDOO010000383.1 GCA_029063275.1 Clostridia bacterium | reverse complement strand
TACGTCTATCGCACCCATAGCGAGGTTACAAGTCATTACTTGTGTGTTGCCTTCGGTACCGATAATAGCTTTTCTGTTCTTTACTCTTATATCGCCGACAAGAAGGGTCGTGCCGTGATACAAGCTGTAAGCCTTACCGTCTTTCTGTTTATCGTTTAACGTAACGGTAATACCTTCAAGAGCGGTTACGGTGCCTGTATAAGACTTGCTGCTTGATTCGACTTGCTTTTCGCTTTCGTCAACCGTATTGAAGAATATATACATATTGGATTTTAACGAGTAATTAATGCTTATCGTGAAGTAAACCCTTGCATAGAGAGGTTCGTACGAGCTGAGGGATGTAACCTTAGTCATAAAGTCGTCAGAGGTATACCAACCCTCGAATCCTGCCGCAAGCGACGCATTCCATACAACGCCGGAAGCGTTGGGGTCGCTGCCTTCGGTTACAACGGATACCGAAGTTATTTCGTCTCTTGCGTACGCCCATATTGCATAGTAGTTGCTGTACTCTATCGTTTCACCGCTGACGAATTCAAGCTCTTTACCGTTGTTGTATGCCCAGCCGAGGAACAGATATCCGTCCGCCGCAGGCACGCCGAGCGAGGAACCCTCTTCAACCGTAAAGGTTGCGCCGCCTGAATATTCAACCCCTTCCAACACGAATGATACCGCGCTGTTTAAGGTGTACTCGGTAATTTTAGTCTCTTCACAAACCGCTTCAAGCGTGAGGGAGCTATTGGGCATTAAGAACGTATTTCCGTTGTGCTCAATACCGGTAAGACTTACGAATTCAAATCCTTCGGGAGGATTTACCGTTACGGCAGAACCCGCTTTGACGTACCTTTCGCCGTTATACACTTCCACGTCGCCCTTGACTATTGCACCGGAGCGGTTGGAATTGATTGTAAGCAAATAATAAGGCGTAGCTTTTTCAACGGTAACGGTTACCGTATTTAACTTGCTGTTCATTGTAAGAGGAGAATCAACTGATACGGTGTAGGCGTTGATATAGCCCTTAGCCGCCGAATTTTCGTTGAGCTCGGCAATAATTTCAGCCTTAATCTGCTCTGCGGTTTTGCCTAAGAATTTAATTCCGTTTTCAAGACAGGTAAGGTTGTGTGAAAGAACCGCGCCCTGCTGGACGAAATTGACGTAAGTCCAGGTGCCCTTGGCGTTGAGCGTACCGCCCGCGTCGGTACCTATTCTCTTTCCGCTTCTGAACGTGGTCCAGTCGCCCTCGCCGACTATTTCGTTATAGTAAAGGTTGAGTTTAGTTGAATTGCCTCCGTCAGCCGTTGAACAGCCGAAGAATACATATCTGTTATCGCCAGACGCGCTGTTGCCGTACAGCTTTACTGTATCCGCCGTGAATACTACGCTTTCGATTGCGTAGTTATCCATAAACGCCTGCGCGCCCACTTCGGTTATGCTTTCGGGCACAATTACGTTTTTGACCATCGAGCCCTTTAAAGCGTTTGCCGAAATCGAAGTTACGGGATAGCCGTTGACACTGCTTTCAAGTATAAGGGTTGAGCCGAACTCGGTGTAGGGCTTTATACCGTACTCGTCAAATCCTGCAACCGTATAAGCGTTGTCGGTGTAGTTATAGACTACGCCGTTTACCGTAATCGAAGCGAGAACGTACTTTCCGTAAACGGTCAGAACGCCGTCAACCTTTTGTATATTTCCGTCGTTTGCGTTTTCGACTTTTACGGTGTAATTGCCATCGGCGTACCAGCCGCGGAATTCGTATCCGCCGATAACGTACTCGATGAGCTCAGCATCCCCGACAAATCCGCCGGTAACTGTACCCACGCCGTCCACTCCCGTTACGAAGTTGACTTTTACGGACTCTTCAACCTGAGCGTAAATCGTGGTGTCGCCCCAAAGCTGGATATAAATTCTGCCGTCGTCCTCGTCGGTAATTCTGTTATTACCCTCTTTGTCGGTGGTGTAAATTATTTTATAGGTATGCTCGTCGTTGACCCAGGTGGGTGCGAAAGGCGTTCTTAAATATACTATCGAGCTGTACGAAATATCGTCCGCCGCGAAGTATACGCCGTTTTCGTTCAGAGGCAATCCCAACGCCTCGTAAGCCGTAACGAGGTGGTCTCCGTAAGCTACGGTGAGAGTTACCTTAGAGTACTCGTTCACACTCTCGTAAGGGTTGGAAGCGCCCGTAGTGTAGCAACCGAACACGGGTGCTATATGCGAGTCTGAGGAAGTGAATTGTCTGTCGAAATCTATATCGTAGCTGTTTGTTACGACTGCGAAGTAGTTGGGCGCGGCTTGCTCGCCTGTTATGTCGCCCGATTCGTAAAGCTCGGTTACGCCCTCTTTGTATTCGTTCAAATCCACATTAAAGGTTATCGTTGCGGGCGAAGCCGAAAGCGAGCCCTTTGCCTTTATTCCGCTTATGCCCTGTTCGTCGTTTCTCAAAAGGGCGAGATAGAGATTGTCTAAAACTCCGCCAGTAACCGATTTTGCGTTGAGCTCGAATGCGTAATAATTTTCCGTAATTCCGAGCGCTGTTGCCGCGGCTGTGCCGTTGCCGAATTCAGTTACCGTTTCACCGTTTACGTTGATAGCGAAGCCCGACAAGATTTTTGAGAGATAGAATACGCTGTTGGAAGAAGCCTGTGCAAGCGAGTTGTACAGCGTATATGTAGGCGTGCCGTTTGAAACAAGCGAGGGAATATAGCCCGCCACAGCGTTCCATACGGTGTCGCTCATACCGAGAAGCCAACGGATAGGCGAGTCAACGTCGCCCGAGTGTTTT
Source organism: Clostridia bacterium (assembly GCA_029063275.1). Lineage (GTDB taxonomy): Bacteria > Bacillota > Clostridia > Christensenellales > Borkfalkiaceae > Coproplasma. The sequence goes on along the minus strand of JAIDOO010000383.1, from coordinate 4,312 downwards.
GCGAAAGCGTTCTGAAGCAGATAATCCAAGGTCATTACCTTGTAAACAGCGCCGTCGGCGCCCACTCCCTTGCCAAGCGTTACATAGCCGCCCGAATAGGTGATGGAAATTCTGTTTGCCGCCGCAATGGTCATTCCCGCCGCAGAACAGCTCTTCAAATCGGCAAGAATAGTCAGATAGAATTCGCCGCTTTCGTCAACGCCTGCCGTAAGCGAGGTTACGTTTAATTCGATGGTTTTGTTAATACTGATGCCGATAGAAATTTTTATCGCAATATCGACTTTTCCCGAGAAGGTATACAGCGAGTAGAATTCGCCGTCGTCGTTGGTTACCGTCTTATACATATCGGATATAAGGGTGGTAACAAAGCCCGCGTTGGTGTAAGCCGACTGCCAGTTATCCGCGTATATGCGCCTTGCCGCCTTTTCAGCCGTAAGACTTACCCATTCCCTGCCGCCGAGCGAAATATTGCCGCTGACCGTATGGGTTACGGGATTTACGCTTATTCCGGCAGTACCGATTTCAAAGCCCAAATCCGCGCCGAACAGAGCGAGAAGCTTATCTACGTTTACGGTTGCGGTATTTACGCCGTCAACCGAGGCGTAAGAGAACGTACCCGCAAAGTCAAAGGAAATTATCTTAGTAATAAGGTCCGTTATCGCGCCGTCGTCAGCCTGCGCCGAAACCGCGTATACTTCCGCGGTATTATTGTCCGAGGAGCCCAAAAGCTTTGAGAGAGTTGTAATCACGCTTTCGTCGGTGATTATTCTTACAAGTTCTTCAACCGCCGAATAAATATCGTCCTTGCTTGCATAGAACTTGACTTCGTTCAAAACGGTAGTGCCGATTTTGTCAAGACTGATATAAATCTTTTCGTCGTTATAGCGGACGTTTGCCTGTACCTCGGTTGAACCGATATTCATAGCGAGATCTATTTCGGCAAGTTTGTCGCCCTTAATCTTGTCGCCGACAAGTCCCTGCGTGTAGTAAAGCACGGCGTCTGCCGAAACGTCTTTAAGCGCGGGAATACCGCTCTTTGCGCCGTCAAGGTGAATACTTACCTCGTATGTATTACTGCCGAGGGTCTGTGAAACGGAAACTCCTTCCTCTATAACCGCAAACAGATAGTTATATACTATTTTAACGAAAGCTTCGCCGGTTTCTGCGGTTGAGAACATCTCGCACCCGTCGAGCGCTGTATTTACGCTTTCGAACGCCGAACCGTTGCCGGCGCTAACGCCTGCGCTGACCGTTAAAATCTGAGTGCCGTTGCCGTCGGTAATATCCGCGTCGAGCGAAAGCCCGCCCTTAGCGGAAAGGGTAAGATTGCCGTACAGCGCGTGGCTGATAAGAAGTGAAGTTACGCTGTTATCGTCTACGTCGCGTCCCGTCGATATGGAAAGGTCTTTTACAAAACCGAGCACCGCGCCGAGAATTTTTTGAACGTTGTCGCTTGAAATTACCTGCTCTACAGCAGTGCCCACGTTTGCGCCGTCCAGCGCAACCGAGGTATTGTAAAGCTCAGCCGCCGCCTCTGCGGAAGCGTTGCCGCTCTTTTCGCCGTTTATAAGAAGATTTACGCTGTCGATAATTTTCTGTAAGCCGCTTTGGGTGTCGGAAATATCCTTATCGTAAATTTCCATTCCCAATTGGTTTACGGCAAATCTTATGAAAGGCTCGCCCTCTGCCGCCGCAGAATCGAAGTAAAGTTTGAGCGCGACCTCGTCCTTGGCGGAAGCCGAGGTTCCGTCTGCAACCGTCATTACCGCGTCGACGGCAATTTTAAGTCCGTCTGCCCAGCTGACTTCACCTGTGCCCCTGATATTCATAGGCACGTCGTCGATAATAACCAATGCGTCTATATCGAACGCGATAGACTGCGCGCCGATTATGATTTGGGTTTCGTTTACCGCCGCCGAAACGAGCTCTACAAGCTCAACGGCGTCAAGGTAATCTGATTTTTCGGGAAGGGTCAATTGCTCACCGCTGCCCTCCACCGTCATAGCGAATCCAAGCGCTTCGAGCGAAAGCGAAAGATTTGCCTTGCCGTTTTCAAGTCCGAGCGCAAGCGCGGCGGTGCCGAATTTGACTCCGTTGACGTTGACGCCGAGCGCGCCGACAACCGCGTCGATATCGGCGGAAACGCGTATCTGCGAGTTGCTTGCGTAAATATCGCCAAGCACTTCGCCGAAGTTAAGATTAAGAATTCCGTTTATTATAGTCGCAACCGAATTTGCCGCTTCTTCGCTCTGTGCCGAGGTAAGGCTTGCGGGAGCAACGTTGTTATTGATTAAATCCAATAAATTCTTTACCGCGTCAACCGTATCGCTGATATTGCAGTAAACCTTTGCGCCGATTTCAACGCCGTTGACTTTTACTAAATCCAGGTAAATTTCGCCCGCGTTTTTAAAGCTTATGTTATTGCCGTAGTATATTGCAAGCTCTGCCGAGATACCCGCGTATTCCGCGACAAGGTCTACGCGCGTAGCCAAATCGTAACCGAGCTCGACGTATGCCGTAGCCTTTACGTTAAGCCCCTGCAACATACCGATGACGTTCTGCTTTGCGCCGTCAAAGTCCAGGCTTACTTTCAAAGTGTCGCTATCGAGCATCGAGTAAATGCCGGAAGCGTAATCCGCAAGATTTGCGGGAGCGTCCGCCTTGTTGTGGGAAATTATTTCGCCGCTCTTGTCGGGAGTGATTTTTGCGTAAAGGTCTATCGAGGTTGAGTCGTATGTAATGCTTTCGAGTTCGAAATAATCGAAAACGAATGTATCGCCGTCGCGCAGGCAGTATATGTAAAGTCTTACGCCTATGCCCGTGCCCAAAAGATTGTCGGTTTCAACCGAAACGGTAGCGGAGCTGTCGTCGGATTCGAGCTTGAGCATAGTCATAAGCTCGGTCAAATTCAGACCGCCTTCGTCATCATCTTCTTCTGTCAGAGAATAAGAAACCGCAGACGCACCGCCGTTTTGTGAAAATTTTGAAATATATTCGCTGAACTGACTGATTATCGTAGATACCGCGTCCACGTTCAGGGTCATAGCAAAGTCGTCGCTGTAATACGCATTTACCGTGCCGCCCGCAAAATCGAGATACAAATCCTGCTTTCCGCTATCCTTCAAGCCGAGGGCAAGACGCGCGTCGATACTGCCCAGAACGTCGCTGAGGTCGGAAAGGGACAGATAAATCTTGCCGTCGTATTCGGTATTTCCTATGTTAAGCTCCAAGCCGAACTGCTCGCCCTCCGTTATTACGCCTGCGAACGCACTGCCGAGCACGTCGAGAACGGTAACTTCATTTTCTTCACCTTTATTGTTGCCGTCAATCTGCCCCACGTACTGTTTAAAGTAATTATCGTAATAGCCGTAGTGCACTTCGTCGAATTCGTCCTCGCCGTAGGAATAGGTCGTGGTAACCTTAGAGGTGGAATCCATAGAAATTCCGCCGAGAGCGCCGGGCGCAATTTCCGCCAGCTCATCACATTCGCTTGAAAGCACCGTCCAGTTGCTGTCAAACGTGAAAGTGATGTTTATGCTCTTGAAAGCGGGATAGCCTTTAAGACTGCCCCTCGTCTTCATTCCGTACTGATAATAATAAGCGGCGTTCGAGTTTAACGAAAACGACTGAGAGTATGTTCCGTCGGAATTTTTGATAACCTCTCCATAGCTGTTTATGGTTTCTTCATTTATGATATACACCGAAAGCTCGGTAGAAAATTCGCCGTAGGCGGTTAAATAACCGTTCCTGTCGTAATAGGTGGGTTTGTTGGTTTTCCATTTTGCCGAGGTGCTATTGGTATTCTTGGCAGGGGTTTCGCTCGTGCGCATATAAGCTTCGTTATTGACAAAGCACGACTGCGTTCCCGCCTTTACGAACGTCGAATAGGTAATATCGGAGCAAATCATAACCCCGTCTTTATAATCTTTCCAGGTCTGCGTTGTCTGGGTATAGCCCATTGATTTAGCAGTACCGTAAGCGTAAACGTGATAATAATCCTGTTTATCCAGCGCGTACGCCATATATCCTATATTTTCGATTCCGGTGTGCGCGGTGGGTGCAGAGCCGTCGTTAGGCAACGCAAGACGGATTGTCGTTGCGTTGTCGGGCGTGCCCGTGGGTCCCTTGGTTTTGCAGGCGGTAAGTCCGCCCGCGAGGCAACCCGCACATACTATTCCAAGCAGCGTAGCCGCTATTTTCTTTCCGAATTTCATAATTTTTTCCCTTATAAAGTCTAACTGTGATTAATTATATAGATTAAAATTACCGATGTCAAACGAATTTGACTATTTGTAATAAAAAATTATTACAT
>JAIDOO010000382.1 GCA_029063275.1 Clostridia bacterium | reverse complement strand
CCAAACTCATACTCGCCCGCTTTATAGGTCTGCGTTGAGTTCAAAACCGTGGGAACAGGAATTGCTTTTCGGTTGATTGTAAACGTAAGGGTCTTTTCACCCGTACCGCCTGTTGACCACTCTATGCCGTTTGCTATCGCGTCCGACGTTAAGTTGAATTTTAACGTATATACTCCTGCTTCCGTTGCCGTTAACGTTCCGTTTTTAGTAGTAGGTATGCCGTTGATATCAATTCCGCCCAACTCATAAGTAGACGAATTTATTGCATTGCCGTCATAGTCCTTTGCGCTGTATACAGAAGCAATTATATTCTTATAAGCAGTTGTATAAGTTACATAACCATCAAAATCTTCAACATCAGGCGTATCATATGTAAAACCAAACTGTATATTGTTCCCATCGTAGGTTGTAGCAGTTGCACCACTCGCAGACGGGGCGTCAATTTTTGCGGCAGTTACAGTAAAACTATCAAAAGCAAAACTTGTTGTGTAAGTTACTCCGCTTGGACCACCATCGCCAATGTGATGTATGTAATAGGTATATACAGATAATTTCTTACTGTTTCCTGTATCATTATATAATGATACAAGATGACCGCTAGGATGTGGTCCTGAATTAAGCCCCCTGTCATTATCTCCATTAATCTTTCCTGATCTGCCACCAGAACCAAAAGTAGAACAATCAAAATAGAAGCCTGCCTCAGAATCAGTAGACCACTCATCCATTATACCGTGTTCTCGACCGTATTTGCCAGATATTGAATGTGAATTTTTATATTTAATAGTATAAATCGTATGAGCGGGCACGGTTATGCTCAGCTCTATTTTTGATGCAATGATAGTATTTATTTGGTAATCAGAACAACTGACAGCCGAAATTGCAGTTGAAATAGAATTGCCGCTAGTGGAATACGATACGTAACTCGCCACTTGCGTAGACATATCCGCTTCGGTAACACTTTTGTTATAATCTGAATTTCCAAAATATAAAAGCGGACCATAAGATATAGTAGGTGTTTCGGACACCGTAGTAGCGTTAGCTGATTTTGTGATTTTAGGCATAACAAAGCTTACACCAAATGCAAGTGCAACGGTGCAAAGAATTGCTAAAATTATCGTAGCTATATTCCTTTTATGTATTTTCATATACTTTCCTCCTTATTGTTTACAACAACAAAGTAATTTGCTTTTTTTCTAATATAAGCGGACGGC
>JAIDOO010000381.1 GCA_029063275.1 Clostridia bacterium | reverse complement strand
GTGTAAGCAGTCTGAAGCTCGAGCATATACATAAGCTGACCTAACGTAAACGCATTTACTTCGGGCATATTTATTGTGTAGTTCATTCTGCCCGCACGCATAAGCGAGTAAGCCGTAGCCTTGTTTTCAGCCTGGATTAACTCCTGCATAGTGTGCCCGCCGAGGAAACCGACGTCGGGAATATCCTCGCAACCGTGCGCTATCGGCATTTCGCAACCGTATTTTTCAACCGATATGAAAGTGATTACTTTATCGTAAGGACCTTCGATATACAGCTGTACCTGCGAGTGCTGGTCGGTAACTCCCAATGATTTTACGGGTGTCGTTCCTGCGTTTACCGTATTGCCCGCGTAGTCCACCGCCTTGCCGAGCGATTCCGCCCAAAGCTGGCAGTACCAGTCCGCCATAAGTTTGAGGTTGTCCGAATAGGGCATAAGCACGTTGATGTTTTTGCCCTGCAACATAGTTATGTATTGCAGTACCGCACACGCAAGCGCGGGGTTTTTTGAAACGTTGGGTTTTGAACAAAGGCTGTCCATATAAGCCGCTCCGCCAAGCAGACCCTTTATATCGATACCGAGTACCGCCGCAGGAAGAAGTCCCACGGGACACAGCTCCGAAAATCTTCCGCCCACTCCGTCGGGAAGAACGTATTTTTTGAATTTTCCGCCGAAGCTTTGGTCGATTTTGATAAGATTGCCGCGACTTGCGTCGGTCGTAAAAATCATATTGTCGGGAAGATTTACGCCCGCTTTTTTAAGGATGTCCGCAATAATAAGATACTGCGTCATAGTTTCGCTTGTTGCGCCCGATTTTGAAATTACGTTAAAGCAGGTTTTTTCGGGTTCGATTACGTCTAAAAGCGCCTGCATTCTCACGGGGTCCACATTGTCCTCAACGTAGAATTTGGGACCGCCGCGCTCTTTGGGGCTAAGCTCGTTATAGTGCAGATGTTTAAGCGCGTTGAAAACCATTATGGGACCTAACGCACTTCCGCCTATACCGAGAACCACGAAGTATTTAAACTTCTTCCTGACCTCCTTCGCGGTTGCGAGAATGTCAGCTACGATTTCGTCCTGATTGTAAGGAAGCTCCGTCCAACCCATAAACAGGTCGTCCCTGCCGCGGTTTTTGGCTACGTAATCGAAAGCCTGTTCCGCTTTGTCCTTGATTGCGCGAAGCTCGGAATCCTTTATTCCCTTATCGCCGAGTGATTTGGACATCATATAGTTGAAGTCCACGGTAACGCGCATTTCGTTGCGCCACTCCTTTGTTTTATAACCCATGGTATTTGCCTCCATATTTTGACTTGATTACCAAATATTATTATATAACAAACCCGCCCGTTAGTCAATATCAATTTTTAAAATTCAAGCTTAAAATTTTACGTTTTTTTATGCTATTTACTTGCGAAAACATATGTTTGAATGATATAATATAGCTATGATGGATTTGACCGCCGACCAGATTGCGGCTGACAAACTTATAAAGGACTGGTTTTTGCACTCAACAAAGCAAATCTTCGTGCTGGCGGGATACGCGGGCACGGGCAAGACCACTCTTTTGAAACATACCGTTTGTGAAACGCTATCCCTTGTGCCTGACGAGAGCGCGGCTTTCGTTACGCCTACGGGAAAAGCCGCCACCGTTCTTATAAGGGGCGGAATTTCCGCCACCACTCTTCACAGGCTGATTTATCAGTCGATTACGCAGGAGCAGGAAATCGAAATAAACGGCAAAACGGTAAAAATCGAAAAGCTGATTTTCAAGCGGCGCGAAAGTATCGACAAGGCGATAAAATTAATCGTTCTCGACGAAGCCTCTATGGTGTCGGACAGTACGCTTTGGGATTTGATGGAATTCGGCGTAAAGCTTCTTCTCTGCGGCGACAATGCACAGCTTCCGCCCGTCGAGGGAATGAACACCTACCTGCAACAGCCCGACTACACGCTGACCGCAATCGTCAGACAACAGCTTGACAACCCCATTATAAAACTTTCGCAAATGGCGCGCGAGGGCAAATATATCCCCTACGGCAAATTCGGCGACAGCGTTGCAGTTATAGCAAAGCGACTGTTTAACGGCGAACGGCGTAAAAACTATTTTTTAAAAGCCGACCAGATTATATGCGGAACAAACAAAACGCGCACCGCGATAAACGGCGAAATCCGCTCGTTCAGGCGTCTTGGACAGCTCCCCGCGACGGGCGACAAGCTTATTTGCACGCTTAACAACTGGGAACAGTATATCGACGGCGAATACCGCTTTAATTTGGTAAACGGCATTATCGGCACCGCGTACGACCCTTTTTACGACAGCAAAACCGGCATAGGATTTATGCAGTTCAAGCCCGACTTTTTAGACGAATTCTGCCCCGAAGCCATTCCCTTTGACACGGGGATTTTTACGCAGGAGCGGTACATTTTCAAACACGGCGACTACTTTGAAAAATTCGACGAAAACGGCGAGCCCGTCGGCGCGTTCACGCTGAACAGGTTTGAATACGGCTATTGCATATCCTGCCACAAGGCGCAGGGAAGCGAATACGACAATTTAATCGTTTTTGACGAGAGCTACGCTTTTAAAGAGGACAAGGACCGCTGGTTATACACTGCGATAACCCGCGCCAAAAAGAAATTAATACTTTTAAGATAAACAAT
>JAIDOO010000380.1 GCA_029063275.1 Clostridia bacterium | reverse complement strand
GCCAAAATCGGGCGGCGCTTTCACTATTAGCGGGGACGTTTCATAAAATATAGTAACTGTATTTTTACTTGGAGAAACACTCGTGCAATGGTTTTATGATTTATCAGGCTGGCAGCAGGCTCTTATCGCGACTACGTTCACCTGGGCGTTGACGGCGGCGGGCGCGCTGCTTGTTTTTGTTTGTAAAAACGTCGGCAAGACCGCCTTTGCTCTTATGATGAGTATAGCGGCGGGAATAATGCTTGCCTCAACTTTTTTCTCTTTACTGATGCCTGCAATGGAAATGGTCGAACACCTCGCTTTCGTGGTTTTGACATGCGGTTTCGTTCTGGGCGGTTTACTTATTATAATTACGGATATTGTTACGGGCAAGCTTCATCTTTTTGCGGGCAATGCAAAAAAGCGTAGCTGTGCCGTAATGTGCATAGCCGTTACAATCCATAACATACCCGAAGGTCTTGCCGTCGGCGTTGCGTTCGGCGCGTTGGCGTCCGGCGCAAGCGTTGAAGCGGTTGCGGCAATAATGCTTGCGGTCGGCATAGGCATACAAAACTTTCCCGAGGGTATGTGCGTCGCGTTTCCGCTTCGTGCAAACGGTATGAGCAGGTTCAAGTCCTTCTTTTTAGGACAGCTATCCGGCGCGGTTGAAATAGTTGCGGGCGTAATAGGCGCGCTGGCGGTTTCGCTGGCAAACGGAATACTCCCTTGGGCGCTGTCTTTTTCGGCAGGCGCGATGATGGCGGTGGTTTGCTCGGAGCTGATTCCCGAATCCTTCGCGGAGGGAAAAATCAAAGCGACGATAGGCGTTGTTTTCGGCTTTGCCCTGATGATGGTTTTAGACGTGGCTTTCGGCTGAAAATGCGGCGCATTTGCGCCGCATTTTCATTTGCCCGCCGCGTATAATTAATTATAATTTTCCCCAAAATAGCTGTATGGAAAAGAATAAATCAACGGCAATTGTTGTGGGCGGAAGCTCGGGAATCGGCTGTGAAACCTGTTTAAGGCTTGCAAACCGCGGCTGGAACGTCGTCAATATTTCACGCACGCCCTGCAAAAATGCAAAAATCAAAAATATGATTGCGGACGTTGCGGCAGGCAGTACCCTTTCGGACGTTATAGCTATGGTGGGTGAAAAATACTGCATAGA
>JAIDOO010000038.1 GCA_029063275.1 Clostridia bacterium | reverse complement strand
CGTGAACTATTTTTATTTTGGTGGGGGCAGAAGCAGTATTGACCGAAGCTGCCGATTTAAGAAAATATCTTACGGGAATTTCTACTTCGTTCGGATATGTTGTATCCGATGAAAACGGCTCTGTGTTTTATACCGACACGCGCTATTTAGAGGGCGCGGCAAATGCGTTAAAGGGCTCGGAAATTACAGTAAAAAAATACGAAAAGCTTGAGGATATTTTAAAACCCTACAAGCAAGTTGCAATCCCCGTCGGCAGAACGCTTTACAACGACTATCTTAAATTGAAATCTTACGGGCTCGATATAGTTGACAGTACGCCCGCGTTTGTTTCCGCAATGGCGGTTAAGGAAGATTACGAGCTTGCGTTAATCGAGCGTGCGTGTTCGATTGCCGACAGGGCGCTTATTTCTCTTTTGGACAGTATCAAAGAGGGAATGAGCGAAAATGACGTAGCGGCGCATCTCGAATACCTTATGCGTAAATTCGGAGCAAGCGGGACAAGCTTTGAAACTATAGTCGCTTTCGGCAAAAATTCAAGCGTTCCCCATCACGAAACCGGTATGCGCAAGTTGAAGTTCGGCGATGTTATTCTTATCGACTACGGCTGTAAATACGGCGGTTATTGTTCGGACTGTACAAGAACGTATCTTTTCGGCGACGATAAAAAGCACGAAGATTTTAAAAAAGCCTATGCAAGCGTTTTGCAGGCGCACAATCTCGTAAAAGAGGAGATAACCTGCGGAATGACAGGGGCTGAGGCTGACGCTGTTGCGCGGGAATATCTTAAAAAGCATGGGCTCGATAAATATTTTACTCACTCTTTGGGACACGGAATAGGAATTAACGTTCACGAATTCCCTATGTTATCTCCGAAGAGCCGCGACGTTCTTTTGAACGGAATGGTTTTTTCGGACGAACCCGGCGTATATCTCGAAGGCGAGTACGGAATAAGAATAGAGGACAGTGTAACTTTGGACGAAGGTAAGGCGGTAAGCCTAACCGACACGGACAGAAAACTGACTGTTTTATAAATACGTTTAATTAACAAGGAGAATAAATATGGCATCAATTTTAGCAGGCGACATCAGAAAGGGCACCACGTTCGAATACAACGGCAAGGGCGTATATACCGTAACGGAATTCCAGCACGTAAAACCCGGTAAGGGCGCGGCGTTTGTAAGAACAACGCTTAAAAACGTTGTAACCGGTCAGGTTCTTTCCGATATAACTTTCAACCCTACCGCAAAGCTCGAAACGGCTCAGGTTGAAACCAAGAAGATGACCTATTCATACACCGACGGCGAGTTCTATTATTTTATGGACCCCGACACATTCGAAATGATTACTCTCAACCTCGGTCAGGTTGAGGACGCTCTCAAATATATCAAGGAAAACGACAATGTAACCATTAAATTCCTTAAAGGAACGGCGTTCTCGGTTGAGCCTGAAAACTTCGTTGAGCTCAAGATTACCGAGTGCGAACCCGGCGTTAAGGGCAATACCGCAACCAACGCAATGAAGAACGCTGTCGTTGAAACGGGTGCAACCGTTCAGGTTCCCATGTTCGTTGAAGAAGGCGAAATTATCCGTATCGATACCCGTACTGGCGAGTATATGTCGAGGGTCGGCAAATAATTGAAAGCTGTTATTCAGCGCGTAAAACGTACCGTACTGTCTGTCGGCGGTAAAAAGGTTTCTGAAATTCCTTTCGGATTTGCAGTGTATCTAGGAATAAAATGCGGGGATACCGAAGATAAAGCAGGCATTATGGCAGGTAAGCTGTCAAGACTGCGGATTTTCGAAGACGGCAACGGCAAAATGAATTTGTCAATAAAGGACGTCGAGGGTGAAATTTTGTTGATTTCGCAGTTCACTCTTTACGGCGATTGCTCGCACGGTAACCGCCCGAGTTTCACTGACGCAGAGCGTCCCGAATCCGCAGAAAAGCTGTATCTTCTGACCGCCGAAAAACTCCGCGAACTTGGTTTGACGGTAAAAACAGGCGTGTTCGGCGCTGATATGAAAATCGAACAGTTTAACGACGGTCCGGTTACCGTTATATACGAAATTTAAAATTTGCAGGGCGAGTTTTCGCCCTGTTTAACTTATTGTATAATGCACGTTTTTAAACACTTTATCACCGTATGCCGCCATAGACGGCAAGTCAGAAAGCTCTGCTTTAAGTGCGGACTGATTAGACAGGGACTTACACACGACCTTTCAAAATTTTCAGCAGCTGAGTTTTGGTCGGGTGCAAAATATTTTCAGGGCAACCGCAGTCCGCAGGCGAAGGAAAGGGAAGTTATAGGCTTTTCCGCCGCATGGCTTCATCATAAGGGCAGGAACAAGCATCACTTTGAGTACTGGACCGATTTTGCCGACGGAAAGAGGGTGTATGTAAAAATGCCCGCAAGGTATCTTGCGGAAATGATTTGCGATAGGGTTGCCGCCTGCAAAATTTATCTCAAAGCAAATTACACCGATTCAAGCCCGCTTGAATATTTTGAAGCGAAAACAGACAAAGAGGGAATGAACCGCGAAACCTGTGAACAGCTCCGCTATTTTTTGACAATGCTCAAAGACTGTGGTGAAAAATACACCTTTAATGAATTGAAAAAATTTGTAAAAGCCGAAAAATAAAATCAGCCGCGCGTAAAGATTTACGCGCGGCTTTAAAATTATTTTGTTCTTGCAATTTGTACGTTGTCTTTTTCGCGGCTTCTGAGTTCCTTTACAGGATGCTCGCTGTCCTGATAGCGATAGTCCTTGCCAAGTCTTTCAATCGCCTTTTTAATTACAAGATGAGAAGGATTTTTTTCGGGATCGCCCGACATAAATTGCTGATAATCGAAAAATCTGTGATCGTCGGGGATTTTTTTGACTTCTTTGTAGTCGGGTTTAACTTCGGTATTGTCGGCAGTAAGCTGAATAGTGCTTTGCAGTACCTTTCTGATATAATCTTTATTTCCGCCAAGCTTCAAAAGCTGGGGAAATTCGCCCGTGCCGCACACCGATTCAAAGGTCTTGTTTTCAAACTTTTTTAAAAGTTTAGCCGCCGCCTTTAAATGAGCGACTTCCATTTTAAAATGTTCCGTCCATATTTTTTTGATATATTCGTTAGATTCGTCCTGCATAGCCGAATAATATAACCAACATTCGGTATACTCGTGCATAACCCATTGTTCCAGCCAGGTAAGGGTGGGGTCTTTCAGACTCTCGTACTGCGTAACGTGCGCTTCTTCGATCATTGCGATTTCGGCGTACAGCTTTCTGCCCAAATCGTTTTTGTACCACTGCGAAATGTTCATATAATAATTCATAGTCTGCTGTTCCGCGGCGGTAATCGTGCTTGCAACAAGCTTGGAGTAAAGGTCGGCGGTCTGTGCGTTCATATGCGGCTTTACGTCGTCGGCGGGATAGCGGTGCTCGGCAACGGTCGGTCTGCCGGGCATAATTTCGGTGAACTTTCCAACAAGCATATCCGCGTCCTCGTTCTTGTCCATCTTTAAGAGATTAGCGTATCGGTACAGGTGGTCAAAGTCCTCCAAAAGCGCAAAATTCAGCGCCTTTATATTGTTTTCGTCTTTTTCATGCCGTGCAAGAACTGCAGTCAGGTCAACGGCAAGCTGTTCATAGGCTATCGTCGTTTCGAGTATGCTTTCATTCAGCGGTTTTAAGCAGGCAATGCGCTTTTGCTGTTGCTGTTCCTGACGTCTCACAACTGCAAGCGTCGCAAGAATTTCGGGCTCGTCGCAGTGGCGCGCAAAGTTATGCATAAACCATTGCGACTCGAATTCCGTGCCGTTCATAAGTATTACGCGCGTTTTAGTGTAAGGTGAGGTTTTAGCCTTATTATAGCTTTTGGGATACATTTTTCTGAGCGGTAAAAAACTGTTTTCAAGACTTCTTGATTTTTCTTTAATAGGGTTCATAAATTTCCTCCGATAAGGTTTTTGTCATTCAAACCAGTTTCTAATCAAAAACACTGAAAAATTATGCTTGCAATTTCTGACACAAAGCCGTATTATAAACGTGCGGGAGGTGCGCAAATGAAAGATAAATATAAAGTCGTAATAGTCGGCGCAGGTCCCGCAGGACTTTCAACCGCGCTTAATCTTTTGAAATTAGGCGAAAAAGATTTGCTCGTCATCGAGCGTTTTGAATTTCCGAGATACAAGTGCTGTGCAGGTTACATTACCGCAAAGACAAAATCCGAATATAAAAAACTCGGGCTTGACGTAGAAAATTGTAACTATTCTTTAATTAAAGATTTTAATATTTGCTACAAATATAAATCCAAACTGAAAATAATTAATAAATTTTTATTCACTAACAAAAGTATTGACAGGGTAGAGCTTGATAACGCATTTTTTAATCTTGCCGTATCAAAGGGAATTGAAATAGCCGAAAACGCAAAAATCGCGGAGCACGAAGCAAAAGAAAATGCAATAACTTTATCCGACGGAACAAGGATAGCTTACGAAAATTTGGTTTTTGCAGACGGCACAAACGGTTTTGGCAGTAGATACCAAAAGTTCAAAAAATGTAACTTTGCTATGCAGTTGACTTTTTCAAAAGAAGCGGAAGAGGCGATTCATATTCACTTCGGCAAAACTAAAAGAGGTTACGGGTGGGTTAGCTCGTTTGGCGGTACAATAAACGTGGGCTTGACGGACGTTTACAATCCCGGGATAAATTATAATCAGGTTTTCGCCGAATTTTTGGATGAGCTGGATATAAAAGCTGATTTGACAAACCTCAAAGGTGCGTTCACGCCCATTGGAGTGAAAAAACCTATAATTTTCGGCAATGTGTTTTTTGTGGGCGACGCGGTGGGCGCTTGCGACCCGCTCACACTGTCGGGGTTGCGATACGGCTTAAAAAGCGGGGAAGTGTGTGCAAAATCAATAGTTGCAAACAATTCGGGCGTTTATCTTTCTTATATTAAAAAGCTGAAATTCAAATTCCGCCTGATGAAGACGTTAATGAAAATATTCTATTTAAAACCGATACTAAGCTTCGGGTTTAACGTGTTTTGCCGACTCTTCGGAAAAACAGTTTCAAAAATATTCAATAACTTTTTTGTCAATAAAAAATAAAAATTTTAATTTTACAGCTTTTCGCTTTTCATTTTCTCAAAAAAGTGATATATTAT
>JAIDOO010000379.1 GCA_029063275.1 Clostridia bacterium | reverse complement strand
ATAACGGGCTGAATTTCGGTTTGCAGAGTTTCTGTCGCGGCTTTTATTCTGTCGTTGTCGCCGGATTCGAGCTCGGGCTTGGCTTTGGCAACCGCGTCCTCGACCGTCTTCTTGTCGTCGTCCGAAAGCTTGTCGCCCGCCTCTTTCACGGTCTTTTCAAGACTGTCTATCATACCTTCGAGAGTATTTTTATTGTCAACCGCCTCTTTACGCTTCTTGTCCTCTTCAGCGTACTTTTCCGCGTCCTTAACCGCTTTGTCGATATCCTCTTCGGAAAGATTTGTAGACGCTGTAATCGTTATATTAGTGCTCTTGCCGGTACCGAGATCCTTAGCAGTTACGTTAACAATGCCGTTGGCGTCGACGTCAAAGGTAACCTCTATCTGGGGCACGCCTCTGGGTGCGGGAGGAATATCGGTGAGCATAAACTTGCCGAGCGACTTATTGTCGCGCGCAAACTTTCTCTCGCCCTGCAATACGTTTATTTCAACACCGGGCTGATTGTCAGCCGCAGTGGAGAATACCTGGCTCTTTTTTACGGGGATTGTCGTGTTCCTTTCGATTAACGGGGTTGAAACTCCGCCGAGCGTTTCTATACCGAGGGTCAGGGGCATAACGTCGAGGAGAAGAACGTCCTTAACCTCGCCCGAAAGCACGCCGCCCTGAATAGCCGCGCCGATTGCGACGCACTCGTCGGGGTTGATGCCCTTGAAGGGTTCTTTACCCGTAACGCTCTTAACTTTATCGAATACGGCGGGGATACGCGTGGAACCGCCGACCATAATAACCTTTGAAATATCGCTGTAAGAAAGACCCGCGTCCTGCATAGCCTTTTTCATAGGCTCTACCGTTCTGTCTACCAAATCAGAGGTGAGCGAATCAAACTTCTGCTTCGAAAGGTCGATATCGAGGTGCTGGGGCGCTCCGTCAACAACCGTAATAAAGGGCAGGTTGACATTTGTAGTGCTCATACCCGAAAGCTCGATTTTTGCTTTTTCAGCGGCTTCTTTAAGCCTCTGCATAGCCATCTTGTCCTTTGAAAGGTCGACGCCCGTTTCCTTTTTGAAGCTTTCCACAAGGAAATCTATAATCTTGTTGTCGAAGTCGTCGCCGCCAAGCCTTGTGTCGCCGTTGGTTGCAAGCACTTCGAAAACGCCGTCGCCGATTTCGAGAATGGAAACGTCGAACGTACCGCCGCCGAGGTCGTAAATCATAACCTTCTGGCTTCCTTCCTGCTTATCGAGTCCGTAAGCAAGCGCCGCCGCCGTGGGCTCGTTGATAATTCTGAGAACGTTCAAGCCCGCAATTTTGCCCGCGTCCTTGGTCGCCTGGCGCTGGCTGTCGTTGAAGTATGCGGGGCAGGTTATAACCGCGTCGGTTACCTTGCCTCCGAGATAGCTTTCCGCGTCGGCTTTGAGTTTTGAAAGTATCATAGCCGAAATTTCCTGGGGCGAATAGCCCTTTTCGATATTTACTTTGTAGCTCTCGCCCATATGACGCTTGATTGAAATAACCGTCTTGTCGGGTGAAGCTACGGCAAGTCTTTTTGCCGCCTGTCCGACTATACGGCTGCCGTCAGCCTTGAAGGACACTACCGAAGGCGTGGTTCTGTTGCCTTCGCTGTTTGCAATTACGACGGGTTCGCCGCCTTCCATAACCGCCACGCATGAGTTGGTGGTTCCTAAATCGATTCCTATTACCTTTCCCATTTGAAAATCTCCTTATTTAATCTGAATAATATATGTGTTATTTTATCTTAAACTATAACCGAAACCTGCGCAAAGCGTATTACTTTTTCGCCCGTACGGTATCCTTTTTTTATGACCTGCTTTACGGTGTTGGGAGCTTCGCCCTCTTCCGCAGGAAAATTCATAATCGCTTCCATAAGGCTTTCGTCAAAGCCGTCCCCCGCTTCCACGGGGATTTCTTCGATACCCATAGAAGAGAGTATGCTGTTAAAGCTTTTGATTACCTTATCTACTGTCTCTTATACAAATAT
>JAIDOO010000378.1 GCA_029063275.1 Clostridia bacterium | reverse complement strand
GTCGGTTACTATGCAGTCCAGAGTGCCGTCCTTTAAGCCCTCGATTATCGCCGCCCTGTCCTTTTGTTCTCTTACGGGTGGATTAACTTTGGTGTTTGTATCGAAAGTTGTAATAACGTCGTCCGTCAGAATGAAGTAATGCGGACAGGTTTCGGCAGTTACCTTTACGCCGCGGCTTTTTGCGCCGCGTATGATTTCCACGCCGCTGTAAGTGGAAACGTGGCAGATATGAACAGGCACGTTCAAGCTTTCGGCAAGGGCAATATCGCGGGCTATCATAATATCTTCCGCCGCACGCAGACTGCCTTTAAGTCCCGTCAGAGTTGAGTTGTAGCCCTCGTTTACCACGCCGCCGTCCACGAGGTTGATATCCTCGCAATGGCAAAGACACTTCATATCGAAACCGCTTGCATACTCCATGGTAAGGCGCATAATATTGGAATCCATTACCGATTTTCCGTCGTCGCTGATTGCAACAGCGCCCGCCTTTTTCATCTTTCCGATATCCGCCATCGCCGCGCCGTTTTCACCCTTGGTAATCGCGCCGATAGGATTGATTTTGCAAAGATTTACCTCGTGCTGTCTGTTCTTTATATAATTTACCACGACGGCGTTATCGCACACGGGGTCGGTATTTGGCATACAGCAAACCTGTGTAAAACCTCCCGCAACCGCCGCCTTAGAACCGCTTTCTATATCTTCTTTCCCCTCAAAGCCGGGTTCGCGCAAATGAACGTGCATATCGATAAGCCCGGGCAAAACGTGTCTGCCGCTTGCGTCAACCGTCTTGCAGTCGGCGGTAAGGTTGTTACCTATCTTTGAAATTTTACCGTCCTCGATTAAAATATCGGCTTTTTTTTCGCCGCCGCTAAGTACCAATGTTCCGTTTTTAATTAAAAGTTTCATAAGTTTTTCTCCCTGTATTCGGAAAGCAGTTTTAAAAGCGCCATTCTTACCGCAACGCCGCAGCTGACCTGCTCTTCGATAACGCTCGTCTTGCCGTCTATCAGAGTGGGCGTAAGCTCCACCCCTCTGTTGACGGGACCCGGGTGC
The DNA here is from genome assembly GCA_029063275.1 of Clostridia bacterium. Taxonomy (GTDB): domain Bacteria; phylum Bacillota; class Clostridia; order Christensenellales; family Borkfalkiaceae; genus Coproplasma. The sequence goes on along the minus strand of JAIDOO010000378.1, from coordinate 723 downwards.
AGAATTACCGCGTCCTTTTTCGCATATTTCAAAAGAGCGTCCTTTACGCCGTAAAACGCGCTGTATTCGGATAGGGACGGGAACAGACCGCCGTTTTGCCGTTCGAGCTGAATTCTAAGCCCCATTACGCCGTCCGCGCCCTCAATCGCCTCTTCGCGCGATTTAGCAACCTTTGCGCCCAGCCTTTCTATTTCCTTTGGCATAAGCGTTTCGGGCGCATACATATAAACCTCCGCGCCGAGCTTAGTAAGTCCAAACAGATTGCTTTTGGCAACTCGGCTGTGCTTAATGTCGCCTAAAATCGCAACTTTAAGACCTTTGATTTTACCAAACTTCCTTTTGAGCGCAAGCATATCCAACAGGGCTTGCGTAGGGTGCTCGTTCATACCGTCGCCGCCGTTTAAAACGCTTGCCTTTACGTTTTGCGCAAGAAGCCTTGGCGCGCCCGCCATGGGGTGGCGGATTGCTATGAAATCGATTTTCATCGCGTCGAGCGTCTTGCCCGTATCTATAAGCGTTTCGCCCTTTTGTACCGAGCTTGACGAAGCGGAAATGTTTACGACGTTAGCGCCGAGATACTTCCCCGCAAGCTCAAACGAAACGCGCGTGCGCGTACTGTTTTCGTAAAACAAAGTAATTAACGACTTGCCGCCAAGAAGGTCCGACTTTTTTTCCTTGCCGTCAAGAAAGCCGCGCCTTTTGTCGGCAGTGTCTAAAATTTCG
>JAIDOO010000377.1 GCA_029063275.1 Clostridia bacterium | reverse complement strand
AGCGTACTTAGCTTCAAGCGCCGCCTGCACGTTGCGCGCGTTGGTAATGGCGTAGTTCAGATTTTCAATCTCGCTTTTTTTTGCGGAAATCGCGTCGTTGCCCGCACGGGATTTTTTGTACTCCTTTCGGCTCGCCTCTAAAATTTTCAGCGCGCCTTCGAGGTCGTCCTCGTCGCCGTCGATGAAGTTGTTTAATTTCGCGTTAATGCTCGTCGTGGACGAAATTTCTATTTCGTCGCTGCTTATAAAAACGGTGCGTTCAAACGATTTTGCGTCTATTCCGAAAATCGCCTTGCCGATTTCTTCGCCGAACTCCGTCGTGCGCTTGCCTTCCGTGTAGACAGTACACTCGTCCAAAGTGTCGCTCTTTTCGCCGAAAAACCGTTCTATTTTATAGACCTTTCCGCCCGCCTCGAAGGTGAGATTACCGCCGAATTTTCCGCCGTCAAAGGGACAAAAATGCATTCTTTCGCAAAAGCTTTTGCTGTTGCTTTTATACGGTTCCAAGCCGTAAAACATAGCCTTTATGAAAGAAGCGAGCGTGGTCTTGCCAAAGCCGTTGTTCTCGCAAAAGGCGGTTAAATTTTTGTCAAAGTTAAAATCTTGTTTTTTGATTTTGCCGTAATTTTCTATATAGCAGGATAAAAGCCTCATTACTCTATCCCCCTCGTTCCCGACAGCGCTTTAAGCCCGTAGGAAATTATTTTTGCCTTGTCCTCTTCGGAAAAATCCGAGGCGTAAACAGTGCGCACGAATTCGCCTTTCAGCGAGGCGTCGCCGTCATAGGCGCGTATGTCTATTTTTTTGCGCGTTCTGTCCTTAACGCGGACAAAAAGGCAGTCGCCCGAAAGATATTTTTCCACGTCCGAAACAAGGTCGTCCACCGTGTAGTCCACTTCGCCCGTCAAAAGAATTCTGTAAACGTTTTTCCTGTCGGGCGCAACCTCTTCCTTAACTTTGAGCGAGGCGGCGTACGCGTCCTTCACTCCCGTAATATCCACGGACTGTTCAATAATCACGTTTTCGGCAAAAGGGATAAACCTGCTTGTGATTTTGCCGTTTTCCGCATCCAGTTCTATAAAGCCTTTTTCACCCGTTTCGTCAAAACCCCTGCCCTCTAAACAACCGCTGTAAGCCCATTCGCCGCGGCTATCCAACTCGCCGGTTCTGTGCTCGTGGACGTGCCCCAGCGCAAGATAGTCTATGTTTTTATCTTTCAGCTTCGATAAATTTATCCTGTCCTTGCCTGCGGACGTAGCAACCTGTCCGTGAAGCATAACAATATTGCACCCGCCTTTTTCAAGATCCAGCGTGGAGTAAAGCGAGGTGCAGTTTTCGCCCGTCATTTCTATTCCGCAGATTGTAACGCCGCCCAGGTCGTACTTCGTCCAACTGTCGGAAAAGGTCTTTAAATTTTCGTATCCGCCCCTCTCGCCGTTAATGTCGTGATTTCCGCGCAGGTAAAAAAAGTCGATATCGGGATTGTTTTCAACCACGCTGAAAAAGAAATCCTTGTCCTTTTTAAAAGGGTTGTCGCTATCAAACACGTCGCCTGATAAAAGTATTGTTTTGATTGAGTTGCTCTTCGCGTAAGAAACAAGCCGCTTAAAGGTGTTCCTCACCGCCTCTTTGCGCTTTGCGGAAATTTCCCTCGGAAACGAGTTGTCTATTTTCGAACCGAGATGTACGTCCGCACAGTGAATTATCTTCATAAAATTTTCCTCGCAATAATTGTACACTTTTTTGCGCGTTTAGGCAATTGTTTTTATCATTTAATCCCGCGTCCGAAAACCGGCGATTTATTTTTTGCCACCGGTTAAACTCAGCCGCTCTTTCCTTTTATTCCGTTAATTACAAATCCTATGTTTCTCTTTTTTCCTGTTTTAAAAGTCTGTCTATTATTTTTCTGTAAGCATTACTTTTAAACAGAGATAAATAAAAAATAAAAAAGCCCTTAAAAACGCTTGAAATTTTCGGAAATTACATATATAATAAAAAAGCTATTGGGGCGTCGCCAAGCGGTAAGGCAAC
>JAIDOO010000376.1 GCA_029063275.1 Clostridia bacterium | reverse complement strand
TTGAAAAAAGGCAAAAAGAAAATTTATTTGAAATAATTGATGAGTAATGCAACGACGGCAAACAATATATCATCAACATAAATGAAGATCAAATTGAAGGATTCAATGATAGCACTAAGAAAATAGTCAATGACAATGTTATTATGGTACTTACAGATGAAAGTGTATCCTCGAAACTACTTGGTATAGAAGTGGATTTAGGCAGAGAATCTGATGTGGAGAAAAGCAAACAATGAAAGCGGTAATTTACGCGCGATTCAGTTCGGAAAAACAGAATGAAGCAAGTATTGAAGGTCAGCTCCGCGAGTGTATGCAATACGCTGAGTTCAACAATATACAAGTTGTCGGTAACTACATAGATAGAGCGCAATCCGCAAAAACCGACCATCGCCCCGAATTTCAGCATATGATTAAGGACAGCTATAAAAATCTGTTCGATACCGTGCTTGTGTGGAAGCTGGATCGCTTTGCCCGTAACCGTTATGACAGCGCATACTACAAAAACGTACTCAAAAAGAACGGCGTCAGAGTTATCTCCGCAAAGGAAACTATTTCGCAGGGTGCGGAAGGGATTTTGCTTGAAAGCTTACTTGAGGGCTATGCAGAATTCTATTCGGCAGAACTTTCCGAAAAGGTCAAACGCGGTATGACGGAAAACGCACTCAAAGCAAAGGCAAACGGTGTTCGCGCTCCTTATGGCTACTATGTAGACGAACAAGATCACTACCAAATAGACGACACAACCGCCCCTATTGTAAAAGAGATTTACTCCCTTTATCTCGGCGGTACGAGAGTTAACGACATAGCAAAAATACTCACTTCGCGCGGCGTTAAAAATCGCGGCTATTCTATGAATTACAACGCTGTGTTCCGCATCCTTACCAACCGCAAATACATAGGTGAATACAAGTTCGGCGATGTGGTAATTCCCAATGCTATCCCTGCTCTTATTGACGAAGAAGATTTTAACGCCGTGCAAACGAAAATGAAAGTCAATAAAAAAGCCCCTGCTATGCACAGAAGCGAGGACGACTACTTATTGACAACGCGTTTATTTTGCGGTAAATGCGGCGCAATGATGACTGGCGAAATCGGCACAAGCCATACAGATAAAAAATACCGCTACTACCGTTGCAATCAATCCAAACAACACAAGTGCGATAAGAAAACCGTCAAGAAAGATTGGATAGAAGAACTTGTTATCAACGAAATCCTTTCTCTTATTTCGAGCGACGAAGTTTTGGAAGAACTTGTTGACCGCGTTTATGAAATGCAATCGCAAGAAAGCAACACGGTTACGGTTGTGCAGAATCAACTTGAAGAAGTCGAGAAAAGGCTACGGAATTTAGCGCAAGCAATCGCACAAGGAATATTCTCGTCCACAACGAAGAGAATGCTCGATGAACTCGAAGAACAAAAAAGTAATCTTGAATCCGAACTGTTTCAAGCAAAAGTCACAAACCACATACTTACAAAGGAACAATTATTATTTGCTTTTTCAAACCTACGAAAGATAGATATATCCACGCAAGAAGGCAAGCAACGGCTTATTGATACCTTTGTAAACAGCATCTACCTCTACGACGACCGCTTTGTAATAACTTTCAACTACAAAGGGCAAGCAAAGGCGGTAACATTTCAACAACTTAATAGTTCGCCTTTAACTTCAAAGGGGTCACCAAAATAAAACACAGTCGAACCAGACTGTGTTTTATTTTGTGGCTTTGCTGTCGCTCGAACCCGAGCGGTTCGCGCGAGCGAAGCGACGCTTTGCGCGTATGCGCAAATTCCCACACAGAGTTGAAAGCCTCGCGCTCGTTTATTTGTTCATTCAAGCGCCCCACAGTCCCATTTTACTTTTGACGGTGTTATTGGTTGAAAAATTGTTTTGTTTGTGCTATAATAATTTTGCTCAAATTTTGCGATAAACAGTAATTTATATGAGGAAATAAAAAGTGCTTACACATAATGGAACAAATACGATAACGACAGAAAGGTTAATTCTTAGAAGATTTGAATACGCTGATAATGATGCAATGCTGAAAAATTGGGTTGCTGATGAGAGAATACAATCATTATATTCCGAGCCTGTTTATTCTACAAAAGAAGCTGTAAAAGAATTACTTGATAAGTATATTGGCTCATACGAGAGAAACGATTATTACCGCTGGGCAATTATTGAGAAAAAGTCAGGCGAATGTATTGGACAAATAGCCTATTTTCTTGTAGATAATAAAAACAATTTTGCTGAAATTGAATATTGCATTGGCTCTGCTTTTCAGTGTAAGGGCTATGCAACGGAAGCAACAAAAGCGATTATTGCATATGGATTTAATAAAATCAATTTACATAAAGTTCAGATTTGCACAAAAACAATTAACGCACCTTCAAAGCGAGTTATAGAAAAATGTGGTTTAACATATGAAGGAACTTTGCGTGATTACTTTTATATGAACGGGGAATATGTTGGCAGACTTTATTTCTCTATCTTAAAAAGTGAATATGAACATTAAGTAAAGTTCAATTTAGCGGTTCGATTTAGGGCAATGTTTGCTGTGTATCTGATTTATTAAAAACGGACAGGTTTTAACCTGCCCGTTTTTGTTATACATTTTGCGCTAAAATTTTTTTTATTCACCACTAATCCCGTCAATCAGCTCTTCAAAAGTAATTTCAAGCACATTCAATAT
>JAIDOO010000375.1 GCA_029063275.1 Clostridia bacterium | reverse complement strand
GTATAACCTTTTTCTGCCGCTTCACGCAAGAGCTTAATAGCATCGCGCTTCCCCATAGGTTCGCCATATGCGTGAGATATTCCCATACAACCGAAGCCGACTGCGGAAACTTGTAAATCATTACCTAATATTCTTGTACGCATAGTCGTTATTTTAATTTAGCCCCTATCCCGAACGCTTTTCCTACCTTCTTTCCCATAGTAAAATAAGCACGGCTTGCAGGATCATAAGAAATGGGATTGAGCTTATTTAAGTCAACATTGCCTCCTTCATCCAATACACTTTCTTCCGCAATAACATTTATTATCTTGCCGTAAACACAACCCGACTTCTCGTCTATATAATCAAGCTCACACTCAAGTGTAAGAGGCAGTTCTTTGATAACGGGCGCGTCCACGCGCTTGCTTTTCGTTACGGTAAATCCCGACTTTTCTATTTTCTTCTTTTCGGTATGCGCAGAAACCAAACCGACATAATCGGCAGGAATCATATTCGCTTCGTCCGCAACAGCAACCGTAAACGCTTTCCTTGCGCGGATGTTTGCAACCGTTTTATGTCCCTCGCTCAAATAGAGCGCAACCGTGTTCATCTCGCAAAGCGTTCCCCAAGCCGCATTCATAGCGTTCGCGCTTCCGTCCTCGTTATATGTGCCGATAATAAGCACGGGCATAGGCATAATATACGGCTTCGTTCCCAAATCTTTTTTCATTGTTTATTCCTCCGCAATAATTCCTAAATTGTTTATCCAATTCGTTACCTGACTTTCCGCACCGCTTACACTGCTGCCGCGTATAGACAGGTAATTATCCACTACTGTTGAATTGGGGCAAAGTCTTTTTACTGTTGAGATACTGCTTGCACCCGACGAGCTTCCGTTGTGAGAAAAGAACGGTATAATCGTCTTACCCGATAAATCATATTCTTCAAGGAACGTCCACACGGGCATAGGCAGATCGTACCACCAAATCGGGAAGCCGACGAATATTACATCGTACTGCGCCATAACTTCTTCATCTATATGTTCCGAAAGCGGCGGGCGCGTTCCGTTATCCAACTCAGCTTTTGCCCTATCGTAAACGTCATCGTTTGTATATGCTACTTCGGGTACGATACGGAACAGTTCGCCGCCCGACTTTTCGGCAACCATATTTGCTAAGGTCTGTGTATTTCCCGACCAAGAAAAATATGCAACCAAAATTTTGCTTTC
>JAIDOO010000374.1 GCA_029063275.1 Clostridia bacterium | reverse complement strand
ATAGAGGGACTGTTCGGCGAAGAGAATATGCCCCTATGCAAAAACTTTGTAAAACGTCTCGAAGGCAACGCTTAAAAATTTTAAAGGTAACTATGAGCCAGCTTGATATATTGTTCCGCGCGGTTGAGGAGTTGCGCAAACGCACCTCGGAGAGCGGAAACGAAAGACAGCTTAAACGTATAATTTCAGCCAACCCCGATTCGGACAGAATAGAGGTTGTTAAAACCGACTGCAAAATCGAAAAGGACTGGATAGAAGCTATCGAAGCGGGACTTGTACACGTAGAAAAAGCTATCAACGAGGAAAGGCAGTTTATCCGCTCTAACGGCGAAGTCGTGCCCATAGAAAAGGTCAAACAGGTTTCGAGAGAGTCGGTTGAGCACCTTGCAAGGCACAGCAATCTTTTAACGCGCGAAACGGATAACGACGGCGTTATCCCCGATAAGCTTTACACGGTTGAAAGGCTAACCGATTACGCCGTTTACGAAAATAAATTTTTGTATATGCTTCTTTGCTATTTGCGCGACTTCGTGTCGTACAGGTACGAGAAAATCTGCGAGCTTACCAACACCTATTCGGGCAGTCTGCAAATCAAAAAGGATTTCCGCTCGGGCAACAGTAAAACGGCGGTCGAAATCAAACTGAACGAGCGTATCATAAACGACGAATATACATCGCGGAACAACCCGGTCAGGGACGATATAGACAGGATAGATTTGATTTTAAAGACGGTCGTTATGCTACTGTCAACTCCGTTGATGGAGGACGTTTCGAAGTCGCCTATGCTTAAACCGCCGATTACCGAAACAAACGTGCTTAAAATGAACAAGCACTTCAAGGGCGCGAAAGAGCTGTATTATTTCCTTGCGGCGTACGATAAGGACGGCTTCGAAGCCGTTCAAAGAACCGAGGTTTTAAGTCCGTTCAAAGCCGAAACCGCCGAGGACTTTGCCGAGGTTATAGCACTGCTTTCCTTTATGACTTACGAGCACGGTCTGGGGCTCCGTTCATATCTCAAAGAAAATTACGAAAGGATTTTAAAGGAAGAAGAGGAAGAAAAACTGCGCGAACTTAAACGAAAAATCAAGAGTTTAAAAAAGCGCATAGAGGAATCGGGCAAGGGCGCGGAAGAGTATATGCTTCTTTTGGAGCAGGTGAACCGCAGTCTTGAAAGCGACGTTGCGGCGCTTGCCGCCGCCAAAGCGGAAATCGAAAAGCTTAACGCAAATATCGGGCTTTTACAGGGCAATATCGAAAGCCTCGAAAAGTCGGTATCAAAGCATATCGCCGAGGAGGAAAGACTTAAAGCCGAGCACGCCGAAGAGATGCAAAAAGCGGTGAACGTGTGCGCCGAACAGATTAAAAACTTAATGGACGGACACGCGCAAGAGATGGAAGCAATAAATTCCGCCCACGCGCAAGAGATTGAAAATTTAAACGAAGCCAACGATAAAAAGTTAGAGGATATCAAAGAGCTTATGCAGGCTGAAAGCGAACGCGCGGACGAGCGGTATTCGGTTTTGCAGTCTGAAAAATCCGAGGCTGAAAAAGTAATGAAAGAGCTTGCTTTACAGCTTGAAAAAATGCAGAATGACAAGCTTTTGTCGGACGCAGAGCTGAACGCTATGAGGAAACGTTTGGGCGTCGAGACGGACGATTTTACTACCGAGGTCAGGTTCGACGAGCTTGAAAAGCAGTTTAACGCGCTTAAAACTCTCTTTAAAGAGGAGTGGAAAAAGACCAAAAAGAAAATCAGGCGCGAGGTTTTAAAACCCGAAACCGATAAAAAACCCGTTGCGGAAGACAAGCCGAAGGGTGAGGAATAAATGAAAAATAACGGCAAAACGAAAAAGATAATATTAGGCGTAACCTGCGGGGCGGCGGCTGTGGTCGGCGTACTGTTTGCCGTTGCGCTCGCTTGCTATACGCAAAGAGGGGGCGCGGTATATGCAAACCCTGCTATTCTTTACGTTGTTGCCGCATTGCTGGTTATTCTTACCGTGTTGCTCGCGGTTTTGTTTGCAATGATAATTTTAAAGAAAAAGCGGAATAAGCCCGCCGAAGTGCAGGTTTTATTCGAGGGGCGCACCGACCGTCAAACCAAGATAAATTCCGGCGTAAATGACGGCGAAGAGGGGATACGTTTTGACGGACTTACGAAAATAGACGAAAGCAAGGCAAGCTACGCCCGCGCGGGGTATGACGAAAAAATCACGCTGAAAGGGTTGTGCGAGTCGTTCAGGAATTACTCTGCGGGCAAGTTAAAGCTGTATTACAGCGAGGATGATATAAGAAGATTTATCTCGGGAATGGCGGTGTCGCATATTCTGATTTTACAGGGAATGTCGGGCACGGGCAAGACTTCGCTCGCATACGCGTTCGGCGAGTTTTTGGGCAATACCTCGACGGTAATCCCCGTCCAGCCTATGTGGAAGGAGCGAACTGATTTAATAGGATATTTCAACGAGTTCACGAAGCGTTTTAACGAAACGGATTTGCTGAAAAAGATGTACGAGGCAAATTACAGCAGGGATATATACGTAACAGTACTTGACGAAAT
>JAIDOO010000373.1:3497-15221 GCA_029063275.1 Clostridia bacterium | reverse complement strand
CATTCTACGGCAACGCTCTTTATTTAATTCAGACCATAAAGAATTTTTCTTGCGCGGCGCTAATCTTTGAGCGGTTACACCGTTTTCAAGTCTTTTTGTAGTACTGTCTATCCAACCGAAACACATTGCTTCTTCAACCGCGTCAATATACCAAAAAGTATTATCGTTTTGCGGTCTACCACGCTTTACTATAACCCAACATTCTTTTTCTTTGTTATAGTTTTCGGTTAGCCATAATCGTAATTCATTACGATTTTTTGCTTCTAATAAATTATTCGGCAACATACAACTCAACTCGTTAAATTACTGTTTATAGTAGTTTTATTATAGCATAATCGTACTAAAAAAGCAAGGACTGATTATCGTCCTTGCTTTAATCCCTATGACACCGCACTATAGGGCGGGCTGTTTTTCTTTTGTTTTTATAACGGCAAATTTTTTTCGCGGGTTTACAGAATAACTTTTTAAGTATTATTCATAATAATTGCAAACGGCTGTCATCCGCATAAAAAAATGCGGCGTGATTACCGTATACCTTTGACATATTTTTATTTAAAGATAAAAGCTCGCCGCATGGCAGAGCAAGGAGGAAAAATGAAAAAAGCACTTAGAATAGGACTGGCGGCGCTTGCGGTTGCTACCGTTGGCACAGCGACAGCCATATTCAATCATTCGGGTTACACAAGCGATGAATACGCCTCGACGCCCTTCGTGCAGACTGCGGTATTAAAGCGCGGAGCCAGCGGCGGCGAGGTTATGGAACTGCAACGCAGACTTAAAATGTGGGGCTACTACAACGGCGCCGTGGACGGCATATACGGTTCGGGCACGGTTGAAGCGGTTAAGCTGTTCCAGAAAAAGAACGGACTTACGGTGGACGGAATTGCGGGCAAGGCTACCTTTGCCGCTCTCGGCATGAACGACTCCGTAAAGGTACTTGAAAACGAGCAGAAATCTAACAGCTCGGCAAGCTCGAACTATACCAGTTCGGATTTGTACCTTTTGGCAAAAACGATTTACGCGGAAGCGCGCGGCGAAAGCTATACGGGACAGGTTGCCGTAGGCGCGGTTATTCTGAACCGCGTAGCCTCGTCAAGCTTCCCCAACACTATTTCAGGCGTGGTCTATCAGAAGGGCGCGTTTACCGCGGTTTCCGACGGTCAGATTAACCTTTCACCCGACCAGACGGCAATGAACGCCGCACAGGACGCTATGAACGGCTGGGACCCCACCTACGGTTGTATTTATTACTACAACCCTGCGGTAGCGACCAGCTCGTGGATTTTCGGAAGACAAACGGTTACCACTATCGGTAAACACGTTTTCGCAATATAGGAGGTTGTAAATGAGTAAGGAAAAAATTTCAAGCGGCGCGGAAAAAGCAGAAAGCCTGACAAATAAGAAGAGCACGGCTAAAAAGCCCGCAAAAACCACTGCAAAAAAATCAACCAAAGCAACGGCTAAAAAGCCCGTTAAAAATACCAAAAACAAGAACGTAAAACACGCAAAGCGCGAAAAGGTTTTAACCGAAAAACAGCTTGCGAAAAAGAAGGCGCGCGAGCAGAAGAAGCTTCAAGCCGCTAAAATCAGAGCGGAGAAAAAACAGAAGCGCCTTGAAAAAAGGCTCGAACACAAGCAGAAGCGTCTTGACGCGATTGCGGCTTTTAAAGAACGCGCGGCAGAGCGCAGAGAGAAAAGACGCGAGCGCAGGGATATGCTTAAACACGAAACAAAGGAAGCGCGTTTAAAGCGTATACGCGAAGAGCGCGAGGCTAAAATGGAAGCGCGCATTGCAAAGCGCGAAGCACGCATTTCGGAAAAGCAGGCAAAGCGCGAGCACGCGCTTAAAGTACGCGCAGAAAAGCGTGCGGACAAAGCGGAAAGACAGCACGCGCCCGGCATGGGCGGCTGGCTTGCGGCGGTTATATCACTCGGCGTAACCACCCTTGCGCTGGGCACTATGCTCACATTCGGCTGGCTGAACTATAACGGTATGGAAGCGGATATGGCGGACGTGCACACACAGTCGCTGTACGAACTGAACTCTATCGTCGACAACCTCGACACCAATCTTGCTAAGGCGAGAGTTTCTAACTCCGCTAACGAGCAGGTAAGACTTTTCAGCGATATTGCAATAGAGAGCGAAATGGCTGAGGTCGTACTCGAAAGAATGCCCATCGAAAGCAATCTGACACTGAATATGACGGGGTTTGTAAACAAGATGGCGGACAGCGCGCAGGGTATGCTTTTTACCGTAGCTAACGGCGGCGAGCTCAGCGACAGCCAGAAAGCGACAATCAGCTATATGTACGAAACCAACCTCGAAATGAAGCGTATCCTCAACGAGATTACTTCAAACTCTTCGGCAAAGGATATGATTAACGCAATGAAGGGCAGACAGAGCAATCTTTCAACCTCATTCGGCGATCTTGAAAATAACGCTATTGAAACTCCCAAGGAAATTCACGACGGACCTTTTTCGGACAGCATTAAAAAGGTAACCGCTAAGAACCTTGAAAACCTCGAAGAAATAAACGCAACCCGCGCGGAAGAGCTTGCAAAGGAATATTTTGAAAGCTATAAGCCCACCGACGTACGTTGCACGGGCGAGACGATTGCCGAGCAATTGGAATGCTACAACCTTACTATTAAAACCGACGACGGCGAGATGATGGCACAGCTTTCCAAAAAGGGCGGAAAAGTGGTAATGTTCAACAGCTACAAGGCTTGTAACGACCACAACTTCTCAGTTGAAAGATGCATCGATATTGCACAGGATTTCCTGTCCGACCTCGGTTATGATAATATGAAAGCCGTATGGACGAGCGAAAACGGCACGACATGTAACCTGAACTTTGCTTACGAGCAGGACGGCGTTGTGTTCTATCCCGATATGATTAAAGTAAAGGTTTGCGAGCAGAGAGGTATCGTTACCGGACTCGAAGGTATATCTTACGTTTTAAACCACGTTGAAAGAACGGCAGGCAGTGCGACGATTTCGAAGAGCGAAGCCGAAAGCAAGCTTGCAAGCGGTTTCGAAGTAGAGGGCTCGCGTCTGACGGTTATCCCCGGCAACGACGGCGAAGTACTTGCTTACGAGTTCTACGGCACCTACGAGGGCAACACCTACTATATCTACGTTGACGCAAAAACCGGCAACGAAGCAGAGGTGTTCACCGTAATCGGCACCAAACAGGGCAAAGCCTTAATGTAATCGGAGTGCCTCCGCTGGCGGGTATCTTTATTACCCGGTTACTTGATTGACTTTTCGCCTATCAAGCATAGATAAAATTTACGCCCCGCGCACAAAGTGCGCGGGGCGTATTATGTTTTAAGTCAATTAAGGCTTGTCTTTCCGAGTAAAATTGGCAAACATTTGTTTTACAAAAAATTTTAATCGCTTTGTCTGCTTTGTGCAATTTTACAAGTCATTATGCTACAATTCGATTTCATTTTAAGAGGTTGGCACGGCTGACAAAAATCGGCTTGCCGAAAAGGCAAGCCGATTTTAATATTTTAAGTTTGTTTTGAGTTAAGCCAATCAAGTACCCGAGTATTTAAGATACGATGTCAAACTTTAAGATTGTTTGTCGACGATATCCAGAATTTCGGAAATGCGGTCAAGATCGTCGCGCGAATAATAGTCTATGTAAATTCTGCCCTTTTTATCGGTACCGATAAGACTGATTTTAGTGCGGAACGTAAACCGCATTCTCTCGATTAAATGCTTTAATTCAACCGAAGCCAACGCACGCTTCTTAGTTTTCTTTTCTTCCAACACCTCGGGCGGGATACTGTAAGCACGCACCTTTTTTTCCAGCTCTCTGACCGAGGTCTGGTTTTTAACCGCGTCATTGGCAAACTCTATCTGTTGGGGCGGCGGCAAAAGAACAATTGTTCTTGCATGTCCCGCCGACAGCTTGCCCTCGGCAACCAGCGAGATAACCTCGGGGCAGAGGTTTAACAGCCTTAACGTGTTGGCGATTGCGGGACGGGACTTGCCTATCCTTTCGGCGAGTTCGTCCTGGGTCAGCTTATAGTCGTTCATCAACTGCTTCATAGCCGTTGCCGCTTCGATGGGGTTTAAGTCCTCACGCTGTAAGTTTTCTATGAGCGAGATTTCTTTGATTTCACGCTCGTTATATTTTCTGATAACTACGGGGATAGTCTTTTGTCCCGCAAGCTTGCTTGCACGGAAACGTCTTTCACCCGCGATTATCATATATGTACCGTCGCCGTTGTCGTTTACGACGATTGGCATAATCACGCCGTGTTGTCTGATCGATTCAGCTAATTCCTTTAAAGCCTGCTCGTCAAAGTTTTTACGGGGCTGGTTGGGGTTTGCCGTAATCTTGTCCAGCTCCATATCCGAGGCGTTTTTCGCCTCTTCCTCGGTATATCCGAAAGCACTTCTATGTTCAAAGGCCTGCTCGTAAGCCGCCTCGGTTTCGCCGAAAAGGGCGTCAAGCCCCTTGCCTAATCCTTTAGCCATTTAATTTCACCTCTTTATAATTTACTTCTGTTTTGACAAAAATTCTTCGGTCAGTGCCTCGTAAGCTCTCGCTCCTACACACTTGGGGTCGTGCAACATAATGGGCAAGCCGTGGCTGGGGGCTTCGGCAAGCCTGATATTGCGGGGAATAATAATCTCGTACAGCTTATCCTTAAAGAACTTCTTTATTTCGGCGGTAATCTGCTTTGAAATCAACGCCCTGCCGTCGTACATAGTTATTACTACACCCTCGATTTTCAGATTGGGGTTTAAATGCTGTTTTACGAGGGCAATCGTGCTCATAAGCTGGCTTACGCCCTCTAAGGCGAAATATTCGCTTTGCAGGGGGATAATAATCGAATCCGACGCCACCCACGCATTTATGGTCAGAAGTCCGAGCGAAGGCGGGCAATCGATGAATATGTAGTCGTATTCGCCCTTTACCCTGTCCAGGGCTTCCTTTAAAAGCTTTTCGCGGTTACGCTTATAAACTATGTCTACTTCCGCTCCGCTCAAATCTACGTTCGCAGGCAAAATGTCAAGACCGGGCACTTTGGTGTTCAAAATATTTGCCGCAGCGGTATCGTCGTCAACCAGTACGTTGTATACCGACTTTTTCAAAGCTCCCTTAGAAAAACCGAGGGCTGTCGTTGCATTGCCCTGCGAGTCAATGTCCACAACAAGAACCTTATTGCCCGCACCTGCACAGTATGCCGCCATATTCACGGCGGTGGTGGTCTTTCCAACACCGCCTTTTTTGTTAGTAAATGCTATAATTTTTCCCATAATCTCCTCTTACGTTTCACGTGAAACGTTTTAACCTTCGTACCGTTTGAAGGGGTTGGAATCCTTCTTTTCGTCTGCTTTATCCATAAACTCTATAACTTCGGCATAGGTTTTGCCCTGCATCAAGAGGTCGACCTCTTCCATATAAATGGTTTCCCTTTCGATAAGAACTCTTGCCATATTGTCGAGTATCGAGCGGTTTTCGCTTAAAAGCTTTCTCGCACGCTCGTGCTGGGTCTGGATAATTCCGCGGACTTCGCTGTCAATCATTTTTGCGGTTTCTTCAGAGTAAGCACTGCGGGTAGCCATATCCTTGCCGATAAATACGGGTTGCGAATCGTCGCTGTAATTTACAAGTCCGAGTTTTTCGCTCATACCGAGCTCGGTTACCATAAGGTGGGCAAATTTCGTTGCGGTTTTAATATCGCCCGAAGCACCCGAGGAAATATCCTTTATAACCAGTTCTTCTGCAACCCTGCCGCCGAGGGACATACAGATATCGTCGAGCATATAGTTTTTGGAATAATACGCCCTGTCGTTTTCGGGCCGCATCATTGTGTAGCCGCCTGCCTGACCTCGGGGAATTATGGTTACTTCGTGAACGGGATCGCAGTTTTCGCAGAGTCTTGCGAGAATCGCGTGTCCAGATTCGTGGAAAGCGGTAATGCGTTTTTCCTGCTCGGTTACAACCTTGCTCTTTTTAGCGGGACCCATTGCAACTTTATCAAAAGCCTCAAACAAATCCGCATTGGTAATAAATTTATTGTCGTTGCGGGCGGCAAGGATAGCCGCTTCGTTTAAAAGGTTTGCAAGGTCCGCACCCGAGAAACCTGCCGAAAGCCTTGCGATATTTTTAAGATTAATGTCGGGAGCAAGGGGTTTGTTGCGTGCGTGAACCTTTAAAATCTGTTCCCTGCCCTTAACGTCGGGAAGATTTACAAACACCTGCCTGTCAAATCTGCCGGGACGGGTTAAGGCGGGGTCGAGAATGTCGGCACGGTTTGTAGCCGCCATAACGATTACACCCTCGTTGGATTCGAAGCCGTCCATCTGCACGAGTATCTGGTTTAAGGTCTGCTCTCTTTCGTCGTTACCGCCGCCGAGACCCGCTCCGCGGTGTCTGCCCACGGCGTCGATTTCGTCTACGAAGATTATGCAGGGCTGATTCTTTTTAGCCATTTCAAATAGGTCGCGTACACGCGAGGCACCCACACCGACGTACATTTCAACGAAGTCAGAACCCGAAACCGAGAAGAAGGGAACGCCCGCCTCGCCTGCAACCGCTTTTGCAAACAGGGTTTTACCTGTTCCCGGAGGACCTACCAAAAGAACGCCCTTGGGAATTCTCGCTCCTAAGTCGGAGAACTTTTTGGGCTGGCGTAAAAACTCAACCACTTCGGCAAGTTCGACCTTTTCCTCTTCCGCACCTGCAACGTCGGCAAAGCGGACCTTTATATTGGTTGAAATTCTCGCCTTGGTCTTGGCGAAGCTCATTACCTTACCCGCTCCGCCCATGGACGAGCGGACAATGAAGAAGAACACCACGCACACGCCCACAATCATTACGACGTACAAAACGGTGGACCACCAGCTTCCCGCATTGGGGTTGGTCTGGTCTACCACGATGCCCCAGCTCCGCCACTCGTCAATCTGTTCAAGACTGCCCGAGCCGAAGGTAGAGGGTCCGTAGCAGTAGTAGGTCTTAACGTAATCGCCCTTGGCGTTTTTGGTGTAGCCCGTGTACTCATAGTCCTTCGCGGCAACCCTCCATATAACTATCAAAGGCTCTTCTTTGCCGCTTTCGTCAACCTTGACGATTACGCCGTTGCTGTTCACGGTGTAGCCTTCAAGCACGTTGCCCTCTTCGTCAACCACTTCTTCACCGTTTACGCGAGGTTTGCCGTCCTCGTCGTAATACTTCGCATTTTCCATGTAGCTCATAAAGGTAGTAATTTCAATCTTCTTGGCTCCGCCCTTCATAACGTTGGTAACGATAATCGCAACCACCGCGGCAATGAGGACGAAGATAATGAACCACATTATAACTTTTCCTTTTTTGCTCAAAACAAAACTCCTTATAAATAATAAAGTTGCGGTACTTTCCGTCCGCATAGACCCATTTTAGCACAACGGGGTAAGCTTTTCAAGTAAATAAAGTATTTATTTGCCACTCTCACCCAAATTTTACCTGTTTTTCACCTTATAAAGGTGTAACCCCGGGGCGGGTTTTTAAGTCAAAAAAGGACAAGTAGGCGGTCAAAAACCCTTGCACCTGCCTGAATCTGACCCGTTTTTACGTTTCACGTGAAACCCTTCCTCCGATTTTTTTGTATAATCATTGTTTCACGTGAAACACAAAGCGCGGTTATTTTTACCCTTTTCTGGAATTGTTGATAAATTTTGAATGGGTGTGGATAATTTTTTTATACTTTTTAAGGCGGTCTTTAAACCTCTGTGGATTAAATTTTTCCGTTCAAAGCCCTGTTTCTGATAAAACCGCCTTTTAAGGTTAGTTTGGGCAATTTTTGTGGATAAAATTACTTGAATCCGCTTTTTCAGCCAAAAGGCAAAAATGTGGATAGTTGTTAAATTGTGGAATTAATGTGGATAATTTTTTTGAATATTGATTTTTTTATCGGCAAGAGTAAAACAACGTCTTATATTTATATGCTTTGAAAAATGCCGATGAACACAATTTACGCGGATTAATTATAATAAATGAGAAAGCTGTCAATAAATTTGCCTGAGGTGAATTATGGACTACTCCTTTAATTTATATAATTCGCTGGCACCCGGCGGTGTGTGCTTAGCTCTTAAAAAAATAATAAAAACCGCAGAGGCGGCTCCCGTAATTCTTTGCATAGGCAGTGATTTGTCGGTGGGGGACTCTCTCGGACCTGTTACGGGCACCAAACTCAAAGAAAGGCTTTTAGGCTCCAACTGCTATGTTTACGGAACTCTGGCAAAACCTATCACCGCGCACGAGGTGAAATATATGAACGAATTTTTAAAAGCGACTCACCCTGCAAGTCCCGTTATTGCCATCGACGCCGCTGTCGGGCTTGCGGGAGATATCGGACTTATAAAAATAGCCCGCCGGGCAATCAAGCCCGGGAGCGGAGCAAACAAACGCCTTACAAAGGTCGGCGATATTTCGATTATGGGAATTATCGCCGAAAAATCGGTATTCAATTACGCACTCTTTTCGGCAACCAGGTTAAATGTAGTATATAAAATGTCTGAAATTATTGCCGAGGGCGTAGCCTCTTTTATTTTGGACTACATTCAAAACAGCAACGTCAGAGAAGCGGAGGCAAACGCATTTAAAGCTTTTTTATAAAAAACCGTAAATAAAAAACACCTTCCCGACAAGGAAGGCTTTTTTTATAACTCGATTAAAGGGACGTTTAGTTTTTTTGCATAATTGACTGTGTAATAGGTTCCGCCGCTGTGTTTTCTTAAAAAACATACAACCGCCTGCGCATTTTCAACCAAATACCTGTCGCGGGCGTGCATACAACCCTTGTAATATTCCTTTGAAAGAGTAATTACTTCGTCGCAACAGTTAAGTATTCTATTGTATCTCGATTTACTGGCTTCGGAAAAGCTTTCGCTCTGATCCTCGCAGGGAAGTACGGCGGTAAGCTTTATGCTAAACTGTTTTTTTAACTGTATTACGCTTTCGGCGGCGGTCATATCGAAGCCCAAAGCCATTCCGCATAAAAAATTTTCGGTACCGTTTTTGATAAGGTTCAAAATTACCCTGTCTAAAAGAGCCGAATCGAAGTCATACCCGTTTAAATTCCTGTGTCCGCTGAACGCGCACGTCTTATACATATAAATAATTCCTTACAGCGGATTTTTCCGCTCTCTGCCCTGACCTCGCGGATATTCGGGCGGAGTGGGCTTGATTTTGGTTATTTTTATTATATTTCTTTTACCGCCGTTACCGGGTAAATCAAAAGATAAAACTTCTTCTATTTTTCCGCCCAGTACTTTTACCGCGTTTTCGGCTTCCTTTATCTCGTCGCAGGCTTCACCCTTATAGGCTATAAACGAGCCTCCTACCCTGACAAAGGGCAGGCAGTACTCGCAAAGAACGTTGAGTCTTGCAACCGCTCTCGCACAGGCAACGTCAAATTTCTCCCTTAAATTTTTGTCTTTTGCCCCGTCCTCGGCACGTATATTTAAAACTTGTACACAGTTTAAGCCGATTTTTTCCACAGCATCGTTTAAAAAGTTGCATTTTTTTCCCGTGCTTTCGATAAGGGTAAAGGACAAATCGTCCCTTATTATTTTAAGAGGTATCGAAGGAAATCCCCCGCCCGAGCCTATTTCAACAACTTTTGCTTTTTGCGGAAAAAAGCTTTCACCTAAGACACTGTCTAAAAAATGCTTTATAAAAACCTCTTTTTCGTCCGTAATAGAGGTTAAATTGCATTTTTTATTATATTCCAGCAGTAATCTTTCAAATTGTCCGAATTTTTCCGAACATTTGTTTTTTATAATTTCCGCGTAACTTGCCGTATCCATATGTTCATTATACCATAAAGACTGATTTAAAACAAATTATCAACCGTTGTTTTTTTCCACAATTAACAATTTTCGGTGGACAAACCTTATTTTTCAATTTTTTCTGCTTTTTTCCTCAGACACATTAAATTTTATACTCTTTTTATTTCCACTTACCCACAAACTGTCAACTTTGTTATTAACTTAAAATTTTGACTTTTTCCACAACGGAATAGCCCTCATTTTGTTGCTTTTTCAGCGTATTTTTGTTATTATATATACAGTTTTGCGGTGTTTTGAAAAGATATACACATTTCCACCGCGCCTATTACTATATATACTATAATAATAAAATAATAAATAATAAAAAAACATAGGAAGGAGACGACTAATGAAAGCCGTATGTGAAGGTATCGATTTATCCGACGCAGTGTTAAAGGTTGTTAAAGCTTGCGCAAGCAAAACGACCGTACCCGTTTTGGAATGTATTAAACTTTCTGCCGAAAACGACAATTTGACCCTTACCGCTACCGATAACGAAATTTCTATCTGCAAAACGATAAAAGCGGACGTATACGAAGAGGGCGAGGTCTGTGTTCCCGGTAAGTATTTTGCCGATTTTATAAAAAAGCTCGAAGGCGTGCAGATCACCCTTTCGACCGACGGCAAAAAAATGGATATTATCTATGCCGACAGCCAGACGGACATGCAGGTTTTGCCCGCGGACGAGTTCCCGCGCATGGATACCAATATAAACGAAAGCAGTTTCAGACTTAAAACTTCGGATTTGAAGAAATTTATAAATTCAACCTCTTTCTGCTGTGCAAGCGACGATTCGCGCCCCATTTTAAAGGGTTGCCAGTTTGTAATCACCGGAAACGACATCTGCGTAACCTCATTAGACGGCTTCCGTCTTGCAACGGTTAAGGGAAAGGTTATTTCTTCTACGGGCGACCTTGAAATTGTGTGTCCTGCGAGAACACTCAACGAAATCGAGAAAATGATTCCCGAAAGCGACGGCGAAACCGAAATTTTCGTACAGCGCGGAATGATTTTGGTTTCTGCGGATAACACCGTTCTGACATCTCGTCTTTACAGCGGAGATTTTATTAAGAAAGAAAATATTATCCCCAAAGATTTTATAACCGTCGTTACGGTAAACAAGGATTTGCTTAAAGCGAGCATCGAGCGCGCGGCGATTCTTGTAAGAAACGACAAAAACAGTCTTATAATTTTCGATATAAACGGCGACAGAATAGACGTTTCTTCCAATTCGGAAATAGGAAGCGTGCAGGAGCCGGTAAAGGCGGACGTCGAGGGCAAGGACGTAAGAATTGCTATGAATTCCAAATTTATAATCGACGCGGTAAACGCGCTTTCGGAAGAGGAAATTGTACTTTCGTTCAATAACCAGATTCAGCCCTTTACCTGCGAAAACGCAAACGACAAGGACAACCTGTATCTTATTCTTCCCGTAAGAACTGCGGCGAACGGTTAACAAACAACGTTTGTTCCGTATCTTAATTGCGGCAGCACTTGATTGACAAAACGCAAATCAAACGATGTTTGTTCCGTATCTTAATTACGGCAACACCTGATTGACTAAAAGTTTATTAAACGTCAAATTTGATTGACTTAATATACGTTAAACGATAAAATTAAAAAATCATTAATTAAACTATAAAAATAAAAGGAATATAAAAAAATGAAAAGAACTTATCAACCCAAAAAGAGACAGAGAAGCAAAGTACACGGCTTCAGAAAGAGAATGGCTTCAACCGCAGGCAGAAAGGTATTGAAGAGAAGAAGAGATAAGGGCAGAAAAAAGCTTTCCGCTTAAATTAATCGTTTGAATTATTTAAGAATAAAGAAAAACTCTGACTTTCAAAAAATTTTCAACAGGGGAAAAAGAGTATTTTCCCCCTGTCTTACGT
>JAIDOO010000373.1:0-3487 GCA_029063275.1 Clostridia bacterium | reverse complement strand
GTCTTACGTTATTGTATTTTCCGTCGAAAAGTCTGAATATGGGAATAGCCGTTTCAAAAAAACACGGCAAAGCGACAAAGCGCAACCGGATAAAAAGATTGCTCCGCGCCGCCTTTTCCAATACCTGCACCGCGCTTGAAAAAACGCACAGCATAATTATCATTCCTAAGGTTGCGGAAGAATACAGTCTGAAAAATTTTGAAAAAGGGCTTTTATCCTGTTTTAAAAAGGTAAACGAATGTACCAAAAGCTGAAACGGTTTATAAAAAAGTTAAGGCGGACGGTGTTTAAACCTTTTATAAAGATGCTGTGTATGCGTCTTATAATCTTTTACCAAAAATACCTTTCACACCATACCTGCCTTTACGAGCCGACGTGTTCGGAATACACGCTGAGGGCTATCAACAATCACGGCGTAATTTTGGGTATACTTTTGGGAAGCTGGCGGCTGCTTAGGTGCAATCCGCTGTCCAAGGGCGGTTTTGACCCCGCGCCCGAAAATTATTTCAAATTAAAATGGGTCAAGTAGAAAAAGATGGGAACCTTAAATTTACTGGAAAGCGTGGGCTATATCGGCGGCGTAATCCTTGACAAAATCGATATTAAAAGTCTTAGCTGGATAGGAAAAATTATCCAGTGGCTTATTGAGGGCGTCGGTATAGTAGGTCTGGGCGTGGTTGTGTTTACGCTCATTCTGAAAACGATAGTCCTGCCCTTGGACGTGTATTCGAGGGTAAAAACAAAAAAGCAGTCGCTTATTATGAAAGAGATGCGGCCGCAGATGGAAAAACTGCAAAAGCAGTACGCCAACGACAAGCAGATGTACAGCCAGAAGGTTATGGAACTGCAAAAAGCCAACGGCTACTCTATGTTCGGCGCGTGCATTCCTATGATTGTTTCGCTTGTAATATTCATGGTAGTGTTCAGCGCGTTTTCAACCTATTCGCAGTATGCAAACCTTTCAACCTATAATAATATGGTTGAAGAATACAACGCCAGTGTAAAAACCTTTGTATGTCAGACCCTTGACGGCGAAAACGAAAACGAGAACGGCTTTTTGATAGAAGTCGAGGACGGCGCGGCGGGCGGTATCGCATATAAGGTAGATTTTAATAAATTTGCCGACTGCGTTAAAAACGATAACGCCGCAGATTACGAACTGCCCGAAAATTACCTTTCCCTTACCGAAAGCGAAAAACAGGTTTACGTTACCAAATACGTCCGCCTTTATGCAAGACAAGCTTCGGCTTCGTACTACAACTCTAATAAGACAACCTTTATATGGGTTAAAAATATCTGGTATCCCGACTCGATGCTGAACAAGGAAATTCCCGCGTTCTCAAAATTCTCGTCGTCCGTTTCGCGTGCAATCGGCACGGGCGTAGACGCGTCGTACGAGGATTCGTACAACGAGGTAATGTTCAATCTCAGCAAAGAACAAAATACATATAACGGATATTTCGTTTTAATAGTTCTGGCAATAGGAATGATGTTCCTGCAACAGTTTATAATGATGCGCTCGCAAAAGGACGCGGCGGAGCTCGGCTCGGTTGACGGAACAGCCGCAAAAACCAACAAGTGGATGATGATTATGATGCCTTTGATTTACGGCGTATTCTCGTTCTTCTACAGCGCGGCATTCTCTATCTATATGATAACAAACACCTGTTACGGACTTATTACCACACTTATTATCAACAAAGTAACTGAAGCCAGATTTGCAAAACAGATTGCAAACGGGGAATTCAATAAAAAACGTGCAAAAAAAGGCATCAATAACAGAAAGAGGTTAAAGTAATGGAAGAACAAATTTTTACCGCAAAGACGGTTGACGAGGCGATCGAATTAGGTTTGACGACGCTCGGCATAACGTTGGACGAGGCGGAAATCACCGTTTTGGAAGAGGGAAAGAAAAAGCTTTTCGGCTCGGTCAAGGCAAAAGTACAGATTAAGAAAAAGGGCTCGGACGCAAGGCGCGCCGCAGATTTTATAGACGGGCTTTTGGAAATTCTCGGAATTCAGGCAGTCAGCGAAATCACCGACGAGGACGAAAATATCAGAATAGAGATAAAAACCCCCTCCTCGTCTAAGGTAATCGGCAAACGCGGCGACGTTTTGGACGCCATACAGTGCATTGCGGGCGCGGTTGCAAACACCGGCAGGGACGAATATAAAAAGGTTGTAGTCGATTGCGAAAATTACCGCACCCAGCGCGAAGAAACCCTTAAAAAATTGGCTGACAAGCTCGCTAAAAAGGCAATCGAAACGGGCAGAAAGGTCGTTTTAGAGCCTATGAACCCCTATGAAAGACGGATTATCCACTCCGCTCTTGCTAATTACGAAAACGTTAAAACCGTATCCGAGGGCAGAGAGCCTGCGAGATATATCGCGGTTATACCCGACGGCGCAAAGCCCTATGACAAGGGTATCAAATTCGGCGAAAGAAAGCCCTTCGGCAACAGGGACAAGGGCGGCCGCCCCGAAAGAAAGTTTGACCGCCGAGGCGGACGCGACGGCAACCGCGAAAGGCGCCCCTCTTCCGGCGGCAGACCTTCGCGCGGTAAAAAGGAAATAGTTTTCGGCGCGTTCCTCGGCAACAGCGGAAACAAATCGGAAGAATGATACGGTAATGTAATTACTAAACAGACTATAAATAAAAAAATCGCGTAACAAAACCGTTACGCGATTTTTATTAAATTTTTGTCAGGTTTCACGACCCAAAAGATAATCAACCGAACAGCAAAAATAATTTTTTAATTTAACTAAACTATCAATTGTCGGAACTGCTTTATCGTGTAGCCACCTGTAAGTCAGCGAGCGTGAAATATTTAAATCTTGTTGTAACCGATACTCTGATTTACCATTGTCTTTTAAGCATTTTTTTAAAATCCCGCTAAAAGGTTTTACTTTATTGAATTCCGTTTCGCGCGGGTATTCAACCAAACCCAATATATAGTCGGCTGAACAATTAAAATAATCTATAAGAGCAATTAAAATTTCGGTAGACGGAGTATGTGCACCGTTCAGCAAACCCGATACGGTTGCACGGCTGAAATTTATATTTTTAGCCAGTGAAGAAACGTTTAATTCGTGCTCTGACATATACTCGCGTAGCCTTTCGGCAAAAATCGACATATAATCCATAATTAAGACCTATTTATACAAATTATTATCCTCTCTTTGTTTTACATTTTGATTGACTGTAAAACAAAGTGAGTGTATAATATAAGTACTTAATCACAAAAACTAAAAAACACGGAGTACTGATATGAAAAACGAAACGACTGTTATGGCAAAAAGTTTACTTGAAGAGATACTGCCTATCTTAGACGACTATTTTATCGGCGAAATCGCGTTGGGCGAAAAAGGCATCACCTATATTTTACCCAACGGACAAAAGTTTATTATCTCGGCTAAACAGCAATAAAAATATTTTCAACGGTTGTGTTTGGCAGTACCCCACAAACGGTACAGCAAATACATAGGA
>JAIDOO010000372.1 GCA_029063275.1 Clostridia bacterium | reverse complement strand
CCCGCGCAGGGACTGCGCGGGCGTTTTTGTGTACAAAAAAATGTAAGAATTAAAGTAATTAACATTT
Organism: Clostridia bacterium; assembly: GCA_029063275.1. Lineage (GTDB taxonomy): Bacteria > Bacillota > Clostridia > Christensenellales > Borkfalkiaceae > Coproplasma. Next base: position 15,207 of record JAIDOO010000372.1, on the reverse strand, counting down.
TTTGAAAAATTCATTCATAAGCCTTGACAGATTTCGAAAATATGATATAATAATTTTCGAAAACTTTTAATTTATGATTAAAATTTTTCGAAAAACAAAAAATATTAGGGGACTTAGATGAAAAAAAGATTTCTGGTAACGTTTTGTATGCTCCTGTCGGCGCTGTTCCTGTTTGTAACGGCGTGCAAACCTTCAGGCGGCGACGAGGGCGAATATACCCTCGACAGAGAAGACGGCTGCAATCAGCTTACCATTTATTATTATTGCGCGACGGGTTACGACGACAGGGACGTCTGGCTCTGGTATGACGGCTATAACGGTACCGGGCACGCATTCCACCCTTGCGAATACGGCGCGAAAATGATAATCAATATTCCCGAAGAGATAGAAGAAGTGGGCTTTATTATAAGAACGGGCTGTACAAATCCCGGCGGTTCGACTTGGGGCTCCGAAGGTAAGGACGCTACCGACGCCGACCGTAAAATCAAAATGAATTCGGCTAACGTTGAAATTTATACCAAAGCCGGCGATAAAAACAGCTACACAAGCGTTGACGGCGGTTTGACTTTGGAAGTAATGAAGTATCTCGCTTTGGCGGATATGACTGACCTTACCCATATAAAGGTAACCACCAGCAACAGCGAAAATATAACAAAAGACAAGGTTACGGTTACAACTCCTTCTGCGACGGGCGGAGTCGATACGGTTGCGGTTGCTTCCGTTTCCAACAATATTATTACTCTGTCATCAGCGCTCGATCTTGCAAAGCCTTACACCGTGAGCGTAGAAGGCTTCGACGACCCTGTGGCGGTAGTTCCCGCAACTTATTTTGCGAGCACGGAATTCGAGCAGGCTTACACCTACGACGGTGAGCTCGGTGTGGAGCTTCAGGACGACAAAACGATTTTCCGCCTTTGGGCGCCTACGGCTTCGAAGGTAATTCTCAACGTCTACGACGACGGCGTGAAGTTTGCCCGCGGCGACGAGTACCCTATGGTCAGGGGAGATAAGGGCGTCTGGACTTACACCGTAGAAGAAAATCTCAACGGAAAATATTATACTTACACGGTTACGACCTCTGCGGGCACCAACGAGGCGGTAGACCCCTATGCGCGTTCGGCGGGACTCAACGGACAGCGCGGAATGATTCTCGATCTTGACGGCACCGACCCCGAAGGTTGGACTGACGAAGTTTTCCAAAACGGCGTAGTCAATTACACCGACGCGCAAATCTGGGAGGTGCACATCCGCGACTTCTCCAACAAGATTTCCGCTTTGCAGGAAGAGTACAGGGGTAAATACCTCGGCTTTACCGTAGACAATCTTAAAAACTCCAACGGCATTTCGGTCGGGCTTGCTTACCTTAAAGAGCTTGGCATAACCCACGTTCACCTGTTGCCCTCTTACGACTATGCGTCGGTTGACGAAAGCAAGGATGACGGCTTCAACTGGGGCTACGATCCCGAAAACTACAACGTTCCCGAGGGCAGTTATTCCACTAACCCTTCCGACGGCGCAGTCCGCGTGAACGAATATAAGCAAATGGTGCAGGCGCTGCACAATGCGGGAATAGGCGTAATTATGGACGTTGTTTACAACCATACTTACTCGCTCGATTCCAATCTCAACAAAATAGTTCCCTATTACTATTACCGTTACAATTCCGACGGTACCCCCTCGAACGGTTCGGGTTGCGGAAACGAAACTGCTTCCGAGCGTTCTATGGTCCGTAAATATATGGTTGACTCGGTTACCTACTGGCAAAACGAATACAACCTTGACGGTTTCCGCTTCGACCTTATGGGCGTTCACGATATAACCACTATGCAGGAAATCGAAAAAGCGGTTCACGCCAAAAATCCCCGCGCCCTCATTTACGGCGAGGGCTGGACGGGCGGCACGGTTGCGCTTGACGCAAGCAAGCAGGGCACGCTTGCAAATCTGCAGGCGCTCAACAGGGGCACCTCAGCCAAGGGCGTAAACGGCGTTGCAATGTTTAACGACGTTATCCGCGACGGACTTAAAGGCTCGGTGTTCAGCATCGACGATACAGGCTTTGCAACCGGCGCAAGAGCCGATTATCTTGAAAACGTGCTGTTCGGCGTTGCGGGCAGTGCAATCTGGACGGCAAGAAATCCTTTCTCTACCTACAATTCGAGCTGGACTGCCGACAACCCCACTCAGGTTATAAACTACGCTTCGGCACACGACAACAACACCCTTTGGGACAGAATTTGCCACGTTTACGGCGAGGGTGCGGATACACTGAATAAGCGCCTTGCAATGAACAGGCTGACGGCGGCTATCGTTCAGACGTCGCTGGGTATTCCCTTCATGCAGGCGGGCGAAGAAATGCTCCGCGCTAAGAAGAACGAGGACGGCACTTATAACGAAAACAGCTATAACGCGCCCGACTCGGTAAATAACCTTGACTGGGATTTACTTTCTGAAAACAGCGAGCAGTATAATATGATGCAGTACTACAAGGGGCTTATCGCATTCCGTGCGCAGTGCGAAACACTCCGCCAGACTACGTCGGGCTCTACCGCATACGGCAACTGGTGCAAGATTGTAGAAAAGAACGGCGCATTTGTAGCGTTTACCGTAAGCCATGCGACCGGCGGCGAAAAACTGCTTGTAGTATACAACGCAAGCGAAACCGCGAAAGACTTTACCCTTCCCGTAGGCAACTGGAATCTTTATATCAACGGGCAGACGGCGGGAACACAAGTACTCGGCAACTTCGCGGGCGGAACAGTCCAGTCTGTAAGCGGTATAAGCTGTTGCGTTTACAAGGCGGCATAATCGCAGGAACTGATACCCGAAAGGGTAAGTTTAAATAAATAAAATCAACATTATTGGAGGAAAAATGAAAACTAAAAGAATTATTGCCCTGACCCTTTCGGCGGCAATGGCAATCGGCACAGCGTCAATGCTGACGGCGTGCAAACCTACCGACGACGGTAGCGATTTCGTAGCGGATAATTCAATTTACCACTGCGCGGGTCAAAGCAACGGCCCCGAAGGAAGCCTGTATGAACAGGGCTGGAACGAAAAATCAGCGGGCGCTACCGAAAAGGTTACCTTTGTAAAGGATGAAACCCAGACTAATAAAAACGTATTCACGCTTGAAATGAAGTTGTATGCGGGCGACCAGTTCAAAATCGTTCATGACGAATCATGGGCAGGCGAGCTTACTACCTACTATTTCGTAAACGCGGAAGAGGATTCCACTTACAACTACGTTGCTAAAACCGACGGCGAAGTAATTTTCAGGGATTACAGTTCTTCGAGCAGTAATATTACTCTTACCGAAGGACACGACGGTATCTACAAATTCACTCTCGAAACCAACCCCTCCGCAACTGATGCAAAGGAAATGTACAAGATTTCTTACGAGCTTGTTGAAGCGATACCCAGACTTCAAATTCCTTACGATATGAAAGTTTTGGGCGACTTTAACATATTCGGCAGACTTCCCAGCGGTGTTATGACTAACAACAACGGCGTATGGTCTACAATTATTACAATAACCGAAGAAGACTTTGTGGATAGCTACAGAGATGAAAACGGTAACGTTATCGAAGTTACAGCAAACGCACTTGACGGCGAGCAGGAAGTAGAACCCGGCGACAACACGGGCGATGGCGAAACCACCGAACCCGGCGACGGCGAAACTACCGAGCCTGAAGACCCCGAAGAGCCTGCAGAAGTGGTTAAGTACACCGCTCTCTACATCGCAAACTTGGGCGATGGCGAGGAAGAAGGCGACGAAATGGCGTACGTTGACGAAAACTGCAAGACCGCAACCATTACTGTCGGCGGCGAAAGCGTTTTGGTTAACCTTCTTACCGAAGGCAAGTGGGCTATTACCTTTAACCAGGAAACAAAAACCGTTACTATAACCGAAATGGCTTATGAGCTTTATTTCATCGGTAGCTGGTATGCAGAAGAAGGTACTGATAACTACGGATGGGGTTACCAGGAAGGCTATAAGGCATATCCTCTTACTCCCAATACCGACGGTACGATATGGACCGGTACGCTTACCCTTAATAGCGACGCTCAGGTTCAAATATACAATGAAAAGGGTGCAACCGATTCCGATAAGTATATTCCCGGAAATAACTATAATCTTACCGCAGGCAAATATTTCTTTAAGTACAATACCGAAACCGGTGCTGTTGAGTACGAAAAGTACAATTATTATCTTGTAGGTACTTTCGTAGATGATGGCGGTACGTCGCACAACTTTGAAATCGTAAAAGACCTTACGCCTATTTTCGAAGCAACCGAAAATCCTAACGTATTTAAGGTAACTTATAAAGTTGAGGACGTAACCGGAATTTCTCCTTACGACAGCTGGCTCGCTGATAGCGACGGCGGAAATTCCGTATTTGCAATTCAGGTTGTATACGGAACCTCTCTTAACGGTGTACAGACCTGGAATGTGGCTGGCGGAAACCAATATTTCCACGAAACCGGCACATTTGAAATTACTCTTGACATTACCACGGCAGGCACTCCTGTAACGTGGACGCCCGTTACCGAGTAATTCATTTATTACAAACAAAAATATGTCGGCGCGGAAAGTTCCGCGCCGATAATTTTACGGTTATGAAAAATTTTGTTTTCGATTTATACGGCACTCTCGCCGATATTCACACCGACGAGAGAAATCCCGTATTTAAAAAGCGAATGGAAAGGCGCTTCGGCGCGGATTTTTTCGCGCGCTATTACGCACTTTGCAAATCGCTCGATACGGGCGGTTATTGCGAAATCGACTTGTTTAAGGTCTTTTTAAAACTTGCACCGTCCGACGCGGAAAGCGCGGCGGGGTACTTCCGCGCAAAGTCGCGTATAAGCTTCCGTGCGTACAGGGGCGTGCGCAGACTTTTAAAGTCGCTTAAAAAAAGGGGAGCTAAACTCTATATTTTGTCCAACGCGCAGGCGTGTTTCACCCGCCCCGAGCTTGAAAAGCTCAGATTTGTGCCGTATTTCGACGGGATAGAGCTGTCCTCGGACTTCGGGCAGAAAAAGCCGTCAAAGGATTTTTTTGAGCATATTTTAAAGAAATACTCGCTTGATAAAAGCGAAACGGTTTACATCGGCAACGATTTTTGCGCCGACGTTTTAGGCGCAAAAAGTGCGGGGCTGAAAACGGCGTATATAAAGAGCAACCGCTCGCCTTCGTCCGACAGTCTTGAAAGGGCGCAAGCCGAGGCGGACTTTGCAACAGACAGTTTTAAAAAGCTTTCAGACTATTTATTATCGCTATAAAAAATCCCCCGACCGCTTGGCGGTCGGGGGATTTTAATTTTACTCAGTTGATTGTCTTTACGGTGCCGCGCTCGATAAGCTTACATGCAAGCATTACCTGTTGCGAAGTCCTGCCTTCCAGCATATCCGCAATCTGCCTGAAAGCCTGTTCGCCCAGACGGTTGAAGTCCTGTTTCATTGTGGTCAAATCGTATGAGGTGAATTTAAGCAAATTCAAATCGTCAAAGCCTATTACCGAAATATCGTCGGGAACTGCTTTTCCGCAAGCCTTAAAGCCGTCTATAAGACCCATAGCCATTATATCCGAACAGCTTATTACCGCCGTTACGTCCGTTTCCGAGAAGAATACAGCCGCCTCTTCACCCGATGATTTGGTAAAATCGCCGTGATAGATATAGTCGTGGTTATATTCGATACCCGCGCGCGAAAGACCGAATATGTAGCCTGCAAGCCTGTCCGCCGAAACCTGCGAATCGTTTTCGCCCATTAAAAAGCCGATTTTTTTGTGCCCGCGTTTGGTAAGGTATTCTATCGCGCGGACGATTGCGCTCGTGTTTTCGCTGGATACGGAAGAAATCATAGGCACGTCCGAAATCCTGTTATCCAAAAGCACAAGGGGGACGGTGGTGTGCTTGACCTGTTTGAAAATCCTGCTTTTATAGTTCATTCCCACGATAAAAGCCGCGCAAAAATTATTCTGTAAAAGATAGTCGTTCAAAACAAAATCGTCGGGTTTCGATACGACGTAGTCAATCATAACCTCGTAGTTGTTTGCAATTGCAATATCCGTGAAAGAGGAAATAACGTGGCTTAATACGTTGTTGCGGGTATCCGAGTCCACACGCTCGTACATTGCGCAGATACGCCGCTGTACTTTGGATTTTGTTCTTAAATGATAGCCGACTTCGCTGGCGTACTCTATTATACGCGTCTTGGTTTCTTCGGCTATGTCCGAAGCGTCGTTCAGCGCCTTTGATACGGTGCTTATCGATACGTTCAACGCCTCTGAAATTTCCTTTATAGTCATTTGTCTTACCTCTTACCTATTAATTATACAGTTTCGCCGCACAATAGTCAAGTCGCTTTTTGAACACTTTTTTGAAAAAACGATACATTTTTTTAAATTTATTAACATTTTCTGTTGACTTTTGCGAAAATTATGATATAATATTTTCGAAAATAGTAATAAAATTTTCGAACATTAATTTCAGGAAAGTGATAGCGGATATGAAGGACGACAGAAATTTCGGAATACTTTTGCCTGTATCTTCGTTGCCGTCGGGCGAGGGGATAGGTACTCTCGGTAAAGAAGCTTACGATTTTATCGATTTTCTTGCGGGTTCGGGCGGAAAGATTTGGCAGGTACTGCCGCTTAATCCCACAAACTACGGCGACAGTCCGTATCAGTCGTGCTCGTCCGACGCGTTGAATTATTATTTTATCGATTTAAACATGCTTTGCAGGGACGGACTTCTGAAAAAGAGCGAAATCGTCCCCGAAGAGCTTGCGGATACCCCTTTAAGAGTAAACTACGGCAGGCAATTCACCAAAAAGATAGAACTTTTAAAAAAGGCTTTTTCGCGCTTCGACGGCGGAAAAGAATTCGAAGAGTTTGTAAAAAAGGGTGAGTACTGCGATTTTGCCGTGTTTATGGCAATCAAGGAAAAATTCAACCACGTTGCCTGGACGGAGTGGGAACAGCCTTTCCGCAAATATGACGAAAAAACCGTTACGAATTTTGTCAAAGAAAATAAAAACGAGTATCTTTTTTGGCAATTTACACAATTTATTTTCCTGAAACAGTGGAACGCGCTCAAAAATTACGCCGCATCGCACGGCGTAGAGATTATGGGCGATATTCCCCTTTACGTTGCTTATGACAGCGTTGAAGTCTGGAAATACGGCGGCGAGCTTTTCAAGGTGGACGAAGACCGCCGTTTAAAATGCGTCGCGGGTTGTCCGCCTGACGGATTTACCGCAGACGGTCAGCTTTGGGGCAATCCGGTTTACAACTGGGAAAGAATGAGAGAAAGCGGTTATGACTGGTGGAAGGCAAGAATCGAAAAATGCTTTAAGCTGTTCGATATTCTGAGAATAGACCACTTCCGCGGTTTTGACAGGTACTGGGAAGTTCCCGCAGGCGACAGCACCGCAAGGTACGGACTTTGGGAGGACGGTCCCAAAGAGGAGCTTTTTAAGGATATTTCAGACTACAAAATAGTAGCCGAAGATTTGGGCGTTATCGATGACGGCGTCCGCCGTCTTATGAAAAACGTCGGCTACCCCGGTATGAAGGTTCTCGAATTTGCCTTTGACGGCGACGAAACAAATGAGCACAAGCCCTCGAATTTTACCGAAAATTTCGTCTGCTACACGGGCACGCACGACAATATGCCCCTGAAACAGTATATAGACGATTTGAGCGAAGAGGAAAGGGAGAGGTTTATTTCGGACGTTGAAAAAGAGAGCGGGCTTTTAAAGCTCACTGCGTTAACCGAAACCTCTGAGGATTTATGCCGCAGTGTTGTAAACCTTGCGTTTGCAAGCAAAGCGGATACGGTGATAATTCCGCTCTGGGATTTGCTGGCGCTGGGCGGCGAGGCGAGGATAAACAAACCCTCGACCGTTTCGGACAGCAATTGGAGCAGAAGGTTTTTAAAGGAAGATTTTTCAGAAGAGCTTTCAGCTTATCTCAAAAAAGTATCACAAAGGTCGAAAAGGGCGTAAAGCGTTCCTTTAAATAAATAAAAAACAAAAAAATAAACAGGTATTTTTCTTATAATAAGGAGGAAATTATGAAGAAAAAAGGTATTATTTCACTTATTGCATGCGGAGCGATGGCTGTCGGCGCTACGATGGGTATGACCGCCTGCAACAACGCAAACAAGGGTATTACGGTCTGGGCTTCGAGCGACGACCAGGCTACTTTAAAGCAGATGATCGAGATCTTCCTCGAAGAGAATCCCGATTTCGATATCCCCATTAATACGGGCGTAGTCGGCGCGGGCGACGCGGTTACCAAACTCAGCGTAGACGTTTCCGCAGGCGCGGACGTTTACTGCTTTGCAAACGACCAGGTAAATAACCTCGTTGCATACGGCGCTCTTTCGGCTATTCCTCAGGTAACGGTTAACAGGCTGTTGCAGGAAAACGACACGGCTTCGGTCGAGGCTGGCAGAATGGGTGATAAATACTACGGCTATCCGTACGCTGCGGATAACGGCTATTTCCTTTACTATAATGCAGACGTTATAAGCGAAGAAGATGCAGGCTCGCTCGAAGGAATACTCGAAGCTTGCAGAAAATCGGGTACCGCGTTTATTTACAATATGGAAGAAGCCTGGTACACGGGTGCGTTCTTCCTCGGCACCGGCGAAGGCTGCGTAGGCGGAATTTACGAATGCGAATACGAGGGTTCGACGCTCGTTTATTCCCACACGAACTTTAACGAGAATGTAGAAGGTTACGAATACACCATAGGCGAAGTAGGCGCACGCGGTATGATGGCGCTGGCGGCAAACAGAAGCTTCGTTCCCGGCGACGACGATACTATTTCGCAGTACCTCAACGGCGACAAAACCGGAACGTGGTTCGGCGCGTGCATTTCGGGTACCTGGAACGCAGAAAAAATACAGCAGACCCTCGGCGAAAATTACCGTGCGACAAAGCTTCCCACTTTCCACAGCGAACTTACGGGCGAAGATTACCAGATGGGCTCGCTTATGGGCTATAAGCTTTTCGGCGTAAACCCCACTACGAAATATCTTGAAGAATCGCATCAGCTTGCGGCTTTCCTTATGAGCGAACAGATGCAGGAGTTGAGATTTGACAACCTGCAGACCGGACCCTGCAATAAAAACGTTGCGGCTCTCGATAAAATCGGCGAAAACGTAGCTCTTGCCGCGTTGGTTGCGCAGTCTGCATTCGCTACGCCTCAGGGCGCATATCCCGACGAATACTGGAACGCGATGAAAGCTTTCGGTGCAAACGTCAAAGGACTTTCGGTAACTACGGCTACTTTGGCAAGCGACCTTGCAACTTTCATTAACGGATTCGAAAAGGATATCAGATAATATTTTTATAAAACACACCGCAGGGGCAAAGTTTTCTTTGCCCCCGTTGCGGTACAAAGGGGATTGAAAATGACGCAGATTACCGAACTGGATTACCTGAAAATGACGGCGTGGCAGAAATTCTGCTACAAATTCGTCGCGTTTTTCAAGGCTATTCCGCTTGTTTTTCTAAATTTTTTCAAGGTCAGAATTCCCGCTGCGGCAAAAAGAGTAGGGCTGGGCTTTAAAAACTTCGGTCTTACAATTTATTCCGCCGCAAGGTACGGCGACTGGAAAACCAGAATGTCTTTCGTGATATTCGGTTTTTCGCAGCTTGCAAGAAAACAGTGGCTTCGCGGGCTTCTGTTTCTGGCGTTCGAGGCTATATTCATCGTATACATCTCGCTGTTCGGCTGGCACTACCTCGGACTTATGGGAACGCTTGGAACGGTTGAAACTTATTACGTTGAAAATCCTTACACGGGCTTCGAAACAAGAATAGCGGGCGACAACTCGCTGCTTATCCTGTTGTACGGACTTCTGACGATTATATTTATTCTGGCTTTCGTATACGCGTGGTATCACAGCATAAAATCGGCTTACTCCGCGCAGCAGATTGTCGAAGCGAAACAGCGCCTTGCCACGGCTAAGGACGACGTTAAATCTTTCGCCGACGAACAGTACCACAAAACACTTTTGGGCGTGCCTCTGGCGGGACTTACCATATTCACCATACTGCCCATAATTTTTATGATTTTCGTAGCATTTACAAACTACGACAAACAGCACTATCCCGACGAAAAGCTGTTCACCTGGATCGGCTTTGAAAATTTCAGCAACGTTTTGGGCGGAGGGCTGATGGGCGGCGCGTCCTTCGGGCTTACATTTGCAAAGCTTCTTTTGTGGACGGTAGTCTGGGCGTTCTTCGCTACGTTCTCAAACTATATTTTGGGAATGGTAGTTGCTATTATAATCAACAAAAAGGGAATACGCTTCAAAAAACTTTGGCGTACGATTCTCGTCCTGACGATAGCAGTACCCCAATTCGTATCGCTTTTGCTTATGTCGCAGATGCTTTCGGATACGGGCGTTATAAACAATCTGCTCAAATCCTGGGGATTAATCAACGAGTCGATACCCTTTTTAACCAACGGCAAGCTTGCCAAGGTTACGATAATCGTAGTAAACATCTGGGTCGGTATTCCGTACACAATGCTTATTTCAACGGGTATACTTATGAACATTCCCGAGGATTTGTACGAATCCGCGAGAATAGACGGGGCGGGACCCGTGAAGGCGTTTTTCAAGATAACCCTTCCGTATATGCTGCACGTTACGGCGCCCTATCTTATCACACAGTTTATAGGCAATTTAAACAACTTCAACGTAATATATCTTCTGACGGGCGGCAATCCCGCGCTTCCTATGGGATACGCCACAACCGCAGGCGATACCGACCTTCTCATTACCTGGCTGTATAAGCTAATCTTCCAGGATCAGTCGTACGGCATTGCTTCGGTTATAAGTATATTGATGTTCGTTTTGACGGCTGTAATATCCTTAATCGTTTACAACCGTTCAAGCGCAGTAAAGAACGAGGAGGATTTCATGTAATGGCTAAGAAATTCCGCAGTAAAAAGGGCGCCGAGCGCACTGCAAACGCCGTAATCTATATCGTTTTGATAATTATAAGCGTAATATGGCTTTTCCCCTTTTTCTATCTCGTGCTTCAATCGCTTCGCGGCGAATCGGGCGCGGCGACTCTCTACTTCTGGCCGCACCAGTGGACCTTTGACAACTATATCAAGCTGTTTACCGATACTTCGAAGTTCAACTTTTTAAGGTGGTACGGTACGACGTTGGCTATCTCGGTAGTGGTAACCGTATTGCAGACCACGATAGTTCTTATAACGAGCTACGCGCTGTCAAGACTGCGCTTTAAGCTGAGAAAGCCTTTGATGAACCTGATTCTCGTATTGGGAATGTTCCCCGGCTTTATGTCAATGACGGCGGTATACTTCATTTTGAAGCTTATCGGGCTTACGCAGGATATGGGACTTGTAGGACTTATCGTCGTATACGTTGCAAGCTCGTGTATGGGTTACTACATCTGCAAGGGCTTCTTCGATACCATTCCCAAATCTTTGGACGAGGCGGCGAGAATCGACGGCGCAAACAGACAGACGGTATTTTTCAAAATAATTCTGCCGCTTGCAAAGCCGATTATAATTTATACCGTGCTGACTTCTTTTATGGCTCCCTGGGGCGAGTTTATGTTCGCTTCGCTGATAATGAACGGCAACCAAAAATATTTCAACGTTGCCGTCGGACTTAAAGAAATGCTGGAAAGGGAAAACAGGCAGGAATATTTCACGCGCTTCTGCGCGGCTTCCGTGCTTATTTCCATACCTATAACCGCGCTCTTCTTCTGGTTGCAGAAATACTACGTTCAGGGCGTTACGGGCGGTTCCGTAAAGGGGTAAAATATGAAAAAGAAATTATCAACGATTCTTTGCGCACTTATCGCCGCTTTCACTTTTGTTTTCGCCGCTATAGGTTTTACGGCTTGCGACAAAAATCCGGAATTAAACCTTCTCGATGAAAACATACTCGACGATAACTACGACAACTATTACGAAATTTTCGTATACTCGTTCAACGATACCGACGGCGACGGCTACGGCGATTTGAACGGCGTTACCGAAAAACTCGATTATCTCCGCGACCTGGGTTATACCGGCATCTGGCTTATGCCCATAATGCCCTCCGCGAGCTACCACGGCTATGACGTAACCGACTACTACAATATTAACTCCAAATTCGGTACGTTGGAAGATTACGACAACCTTTTGGAAAAGGCTCACGAGCTCGGCATAAAGGTAATAATCGACCTGGTTGTAAACCACACGTCGTCCCAGCACCCCTGGTTCACGTCGGCGCTCAACTATCATAACGGCCGCACAAGCGACGCGACTTACGCCAACTGGTACAATTTTTCGGCTACGCAACAGCCCAACTATTATCAGAACGGCGACGTATGGTACGAGGGACAGTTTGACTACGCTATGCCCGATTTAAACCTTGAAAACGCGGCGGTAAAAGCTGAGATAGACAAAATAGTTAAGTTCTGGATAGAGCGCGGCACCGACGGTTTCCGTCTTGACGGCTGTCTGTACTACTCGACAAACAGGTCTTTGAGCGTAGACTTCTGCGGCTATATCAAAGAGTGCGCAACCAAGTATAATGAAAACGCCTACATAGTGGGCGAAGCGTGGGAAGGCAGAACAACTATCCAGTCCTTCTACGAAAGCGGCGCCGACAGCTTTTTCTACTTCCCCGCGGCGGGCAACGGCGAAATCGCCAAGTCGGTAATCTCGCAGTCGGCGGTTGAGCTTTACGCGTCGTTGCATTACTGCGAACTGACTTCGGCAGGCGGTATTGCCGCACCTTTCCTTTCCAACCACGATAACGGCGTTGCGAGGATTGCCGCCAGAATGTCAAGGGATGAGGACAAAATCAAATTTGCTTACGGTGTTTTATCGCTGTTCTCGGGAAGCACTTTCACCTTCTACGGCGACGAAGTCGGAATGGTTGCCAAAATGGCTACCAACGACCCCGACCTGAGAGTCGGAATGCTTTGGGACAGTAAGAGGACGGGTATGACCCAGCTTCCTCCCGGAGCTACGGGCGAGGCGGATTTCCTCTTCGGAAGCGTTGCCGACCAGCTTAAAGACTCCGGCTCGATTTTAAACTATTACAAGCTTTGCAACAACGCAAGAAACGCTTTCCCCGCACTTATGCGCGGGTCCGTTACAAGACAGAAGATGGACGACTCGGCGATACTGTATATCACCAAAGCTTATCAGAACGCGTCTTTGGATATCGACCAGACTCTTACGATTGTCGTAAACCTTGCGGATACCGCAAAGACGGTTGAAAACGTTGCGGGCACGCTTGCACAGCAAATCTGTGTTTCGGGCAGTATCAAGCATAGCGGAACTACGCTTTCGATGCCCAAATACTCAATAGCAATTTTAACTTAAAAGGAAGGGAAAATATGGCAGGATTAAGTCTTAAACATATTTATAAAGTTTATCCTAACGGCACCAAGGCGGTAAACGATTTCAATATGGAAATCGCCGATAAGGAATTTATAGTTTTCGTCGGACCCTCGGGCTGCGGAAAGTCTACCACTCTCAGAATGATAGCGGGACTCGAGGACATCACCGCAGGCGAGCTTATGATAGGCGAAAACGTAGTAAACGATATGGAGCCCAAGGACAGGGATATAGCGATGGTTTTCCAGAACTACGCTCTTTACCCCCATATGACCGTTTTTGAAAACATTGCGTTCGGACTCCGTTTAAGAAAGCTCCCCAAGGACGAAATCAACAGGCGCGTAACCGAAGCCGCAGAAATTCTCGGCATAACCGAGTATCTCGGCAAAAAGCCCAAGGAAATGTCGGGCGGACAGCGCCAGAGGGTTTCGCTGGGGCGTGCGATTGTGCGCGAACCTAAGGTTATGCTTTTAGACGAGCCGCTTTCGAACCTGGACGCTAAATTAAGAACGCAGATGCGCAGTGAAATAGCAAAGCTTCACGCAAAGTTGCAAACCACCTTTATTTACGTTACCCACGACCAGATAGAGGCAATGACGATGGGTACGAGAATAGTCGTTATGAAGGACGGCTTTGTTCAGCAGATAGACTCGCCCAAAAACTTATACAACTTCCCCGGCAACAAGTTCGTTGCAGGCTTCATAGGCACTCCGCAGATGAACTTTTTCGAGGGCACGCTTTTGAAGAGAGGGGAAGAGGTGGATATCAATTTCGAGTATTCGGAAGCTAAAATCACCGTTCCCTATTCGATGATGTACAAGGCAAAGCCTTCCTATCTCAACGGTCAGGCAAAGGTTTATATAGGACTCCGCGCGGAAAACGTTTCGTTAAATCCCGAGACGGTTAAAGCGAGCAAGACCAAAATCAAGGTCAGAGTTTCTCACAAGGAAGAGCTGGGCAACCAGACGCTCGTTTACGGCGATATAAATATGCAGGGCGACGGCTACACCGAAAGCTCAACGCGCATCATTATCAACGCCGACAGCTCGGTTGATTTCGCCGCGGGCGACGTGGTTGACGCCGCTCTGGATATTTCGAAGGTACACCTTTTCGACAAAGAAACAGAAGTAAGTATTCTTCCCAGAATACCCGAATTCAACTATATCGACTGCGAGGTCAAAGAGGGTAAAATTGCATTCCTAGGAACCGAGCTGAAAATTCCTCCCGCAATTCGTTGCGCGGACGGCAAGTACGAATTATTAATTCCCACCGACGCAATAACTTTCGGCGGTAAGGACGCGGCGGTAAGCGTTGTCGATTGCGAAGAGGTTAACGGAAAATACGTCGTATCGTTTGAGCTGGGCGAAAGAAGAATGTTCGCCGTTTCAGCCGATGCGGTTAAGTGCGGCAAAGCAAAAATCAACGTAGATTTAAAGAAGATTTCTTTAATCAAGGACGGTGAAACCGTCGTAGAAGCTATGCCCGAAATTATCGAATTCGAAGGCAAGCTCAAAAAAGAGAAAGTAGCGGTAACCGAAGAAGTAAACGGCAAGACGAAGAAAAAGAAAGTAATAAAATTCTTCCTTGAAATCGCAGATTGCGTTTTGCCTTGGCCCGACGCAATTGCAATGAAGCTTATATCGGCTATGGGCGTCAAAAAAGCGTTTACCGAAAAACTTATCTACGAATGTACGCCCTACGATCTGACCTTTGCCGATTACGGGATTTCGCCTAGCATTACCGTCCACATTAATAGTAACGAGGATGAAAGCGGCTCGTATGCAATAGTTAATAAATTTACAGAGCTTGAAAGGTTT
>JAIDOO010000371.1 GCA_029063275.1 Clostridia bacterium | reverse complement strand
ATAGAGGGACTGTTCGGCGAAGAGAATATGCCCCTATGCAAAAACTTTGTAAAACGTCTCGAAGGCAACGCTTAAAAGGAGGTGTCTATGACGGGAAAATCCAAAATAATTTATATCGTCGGCTCTGTCGTCATAGGCATTGTTGCGATGCTTATCATACTTTTCGGACTTATGATGGGCGGAGTTCTGAATTTCAGCGGAAACAAGCTCGTTATTTCGTCCTCTTCGTGCGAGTTCGTATACAACGGCGAAAGGCAGACGGACGGCGGCTGGCAGATTATAAGCGGCAAACTTTCAAACGGGCATACCGTCGAAGCGGAAGTTACGGGCGGTCAGCGTGAAGCGGGAAGCAGTATCAATTATTTATCGGTAACCGTATTCGATTCAAACGGCGCGGACGTAACTTCCAATTACGATATAGAGTACCGCCCGGGCACTCTTACCGTGCTGACGCGTCCTTTGACGATAACCACAACCGGCGTTGAAAAAACCTACGACGGCGAAGAGCTGTCCTGCGGAGAATGGGAAATTACCAAGGGCAGTCTTGTAAAGGGACACGAAATTTCGGTTTCTATGTCCGCCTCGATAACCGACGCGGGCGAGGTTGACAATTCCGCCGAAGCGGAAATTTACGACGGCGAAACGGACGTTACTTCAAACTACTCTATAACTTACGACGAGGGTGTTTTAAAGGTCAATCCCATAGAGCTTCACTTTATAACCCCCACGCTTTCAAAGACCTATGACGGCGAGCCACTGTATTCCGACCCCGAAGATTTTCAATGGGTGAGCGGTGAAATTCTGGACGGGCATAAGCTTGTTTCGATGAAAGTCGTCGGCATTATTACCGAGGTCGGCGAAGTCGAAAACTCTGTAGAGATAAAAATAGCGGCGGCAAACGGCACGGATATTACATACAATTATCTGGCGGTGATAGACTCGGGCACGCTTACCGTCCGAGGTTTCGGCATAACGATCAGCACGGCTTCAAGCGAAAAGGTGTACGACGGCACCCCGCTTACAAACCCCGTATGGACGCTGTACGAGGGCACGCCTTTAATCGAGGGGCACAAAATAACGCAGTTGATTATGCCTGCCTCGCAGACGGGCGCAGGCTCCTCGCCGAATGAAATCACACAGATAGTCATCGTCAACGGGAAGGGCGAGGACGTAACCGGCAACTACGAAATAAATTATTCCATAGGCACGCTCGTCGTGCTTCCCAGACCCGTTACGGTGCAGAGCGGTTCAGCTTCGAAGGAGTACGACGGCAAACCTCTTACCTGCAACGAATGGAAATTTACTTCACACTACGGAGCCGTTACCGGTCAGTGGGCGGAGGTAATAATTTCGGGCACTATCACCGAGCCCGGTCAGCGCGACAACACTATCGCGCAGGTTATATTCTGGGATACAAAAGGCAACGACCTTACAGCCAACTACGATATAACGTTGGATGAAGGGCTTCTTATAGTCAAGGGCGGGGGCTCGGGTCCGAACTCCGGCGACCTTGACGAGAGCGGAAATATCAGCGGAGGCTCGAACACGGGCGGCGACGGCGAATCCTCTACCGCGCTTGGAGTAAAGACTTCGAATGGCGGACTGGTTTATCTGCGGCTTAAAAGCTTCGGCGACTACAACGGCTCAAAATGGTCGGAGGCAACCGAGTATAGCAAGACTTATTTGGGTTACAGCTTCAACTATCTTACAGGCTACGCTCTCGAAAGCTCGGGCTATTCTACCGAAAATATAAGCATAGCGGTCTACGGCACGGGCTATTATCTGCCCTACTATATGACCGTGGCGGGCAATTACGACGTGCAGACAAGCGACGTTTACAACAGGGGAAGCTCGTCTAACTACTCTTTAGGATATTACGCTTACGATTATCTTTCCGCGCCGCAGATTTCAACGCTCAGCGGACTCGAAATAAACGATTACAATGCTTTCGTACACGCAAATTACACGGCGGTTCCGCAGACCACCAAAGCATATCTTCAAAGCGTGATAAGCGCACAGGGCTGGAAGAGCACCGATACGGGTTTAATCGCAAAAATTGCGGCTTATGTACGCGGCGCGGCGGAATATAATCTCGGATACGACCGCGCATTGGATAACGAAAGCGATATAGTGCTTGCGTTTTTAAGGGATTATAAAGAGGGAATATGCCAGCACTATGCAAGCGCGGCGACCCTTTTATACAGACAGCTCGGAATACCCGCGCGCTATACCATAGGCTACGTTGCGGATACCGTTGCGGACGAGTGGGTGGAGGTTACTACCGATAACGCTCACGCCTGGGTTGAAATTTATCTCGATAACGCCGGTTGGGTTCAGATAGAGGTTACGGGCGGAAGCTCCGCAGGCGGAGTGTTCGGAGGTAACGGCAACGGAAGCGGAAACACAAACGGCGGTGGGAACGGCAACGGAAGCGATGAAGGGCAACACGACTTCACCGTAAAGCCCGTTACCGAGTACTACAAGTACGACGGCAGAACGATATTTTCACATTCGGGCGCATTGCAGGGGCTCAGCGCGCTTACCCTGTTCGGGTACACCTACCGGGCAGACGTTTCGGGCGGGTTCAAATCGCCCGGTAAATATTCCGTTAAGGTCAATTCGTTTACGCTGTACGACCCCCAAGGCAAGGACGTTACCGAAGAGTTTAAAATCAGTTTCAAGGAAGGTGTTTTGCAGGTTTACCAGTACGAAATCACCATTTCTACGGGCAGTGCCGAAAAGGTATACGACGGCTCGGCTGTATCGTCGGCAGTGTGTGAAATAGCAATCGGACATCTTGCCGAGGGGCACAGGTTAGAATACTTTTACACCACGGCGTCAAGGACTGAGGTAGGAGTAAGCATTAATTCCTACGAAATCAAGATTGTAGACGCAAACGGCGGGGACGTAACCTATAAATACAAAATAAACTCGTCCTACGGGCTTTTGTCGGTTTCCGCGCGCGAAATTACGGTTACCGCAGGCAGTGCGGAAAAGATGTACGACGGCACGCCTTTGACCTGTAACGAATACGGGCTTTCAAGCGGGGCTCTTGCGGTTGGACACCGCGCCGATGTCGTGGTATCCGGCAGTAACAACGGTAAGGCGGGCACCGCGGAAAATAAAATCCAAAGCGTTAAAATCGTTGACGCAAGCGGAAACGACGTAACGGCGAATTATAAAATAACAACTATTAACGGTCTTTTGACCGTGTACCCTGATTAAAAATCAAAGGAGGGCGCAATGCAATACGCAGATTACCGTAAAAAAATGATAAAGCTTGCAGGCGTTTTAAGCGTATTAAAACGCTTCCGCGTGCTGATAATATCGGCATGCGTAATAGTCGTTGCGCTGATTACCACGCTGTTATGCGTGCGCGGTATCGTGTACGAGGTTTCGGCTTGTCCACAGACTATTGTCTACGGCGAAGCGCTCGGCTTCCGCGCCAAAGCGGTAATGGGAAGCGTCGTGTATGAATACGCGGAAGCAGACGGCGAAGAATGGAGTCAGGTAGAGCCCGTCCGCGCGGGCAGTTACAAGGTGCGCCCTTGCTCGAAGAGCGTAACGGGTCAGCCCAGATACGGTAAGGTGAACGCCTTTACCATTCTTCCCAAGTCTATAGAGGTACGCGCGGAGGATTATACTGTCTACGGCGACAACCCCGACCTTGTAGCCGACCTTTCCTTTGACGACAGTATTACCTGTTCGGTGTTTACATACGACGACAAGTATGCCGAAACCACCGAGGTTTTGCCCGATAAAGACAGTGTTGTCATAACCGACAAAAACGGCGCGGACGTAACCTCTTCTTACATAATAACCACCGTCAAAAGCGAAATTTCAATAGGCAAGCGCACGCTGACCGTTGCGGCGGCAAGCGCGGAAAAGGAATACGACGGCACCTCACTGACCGCAGACGGTTACGAGTTGAAAAACTGCTCGCTTGCTTTCGGCGACAAAATCCGTCTGGAGGGTTGCAAGGGCAGTCTTACGAATGCGGGCAGCGCTAAAAACGAAATCGTGGGCGAAGTCAGAATTTACAACGAAAACAACGCCGACGTTACGGACAGATACGAGCTTTCGAAAACAGTAGGTACGCTTACCGTAAATAAGCGCAAAATCACGGTTGCGAGCGCGGACGCCGAAAAGGAATACGACGGCGAAGAGATGACCTGTCTTGATTTTACCGATGACGGCAGATTGCTTTCGGGGCATACGCTCAGCGTGTCCTCGTACGTTGGTATAACCGACGCGGGCGAGCGCGAGAATACGCTCGGTTTTACGGTTATAGGTCAAGGCGGCGACCTTACTTCCAATTACGAAATAACGCTCGAAGCGGGCGTACTTAAAATATCGCCCAGAAAAATCACAGTAACTATGCAGGATAAAAGCTGGGTTTACGGCGGTGTCGCTTACAGCTGGAACGGACACGACGTAACGGCGGGCTCGCTCGTTGACGGGCACTCGTCTACGGCTTATAACCTCACGCTTATAACCGACGTGGGCACGGCGGAAAACCTCGGCGATATCCGCGTACTCGACGGTACGAAGGACGTTACCGCAAACTATTCGGTTACGGTAAATTGCGGCACGCTCAGGGTAACTGCGGCGGCGCTCGAAATATACTCGGACGATTATGGTTGGGTATACGACGGCTCGGCGCACGGCTGGAACGGTTACACGCAGGTGGGGCTTGCGGAAATGCATACGATAACCCCGACGTCCCTGTCGACGATAACCGACGTGGGTACCTGCGACAACGAAATAGAAGTTAAAATATTCAACGGTACGACCGAGGTAACCGAAAATTACAGTATCAGCTATCATTGGGGCACCCTGGAAATTACCGCAAGGGCGGTAACGGTAACGGCCGACAGCGCGGAAAAGGTGTACGACGGCACCGCGCTCGCCTGCAACACCGTTTCGGCGGATAACCTCGTAACGGGGCACAGGGCAGAGGCAAAGGTGTCGGGCACGGGTACGGACGCGGGCGAATATGCAAACGTCATAACGGAGGGCACCGTGGTAATACGCGGTGCGGACGGAAAGGACGTAACCTCAAACTACGACATAACTCTTTCGGAGGGCACGCTTAAAGTTCTGCCCAGACCCATAACGGTGATTACTGCCGACCACGAATGGATTTACGACGGCAATACCCACTACGACTCGGGTTATAAAATAGGTTCGGCGGCAGACTTCGCGCTCGTTGCGGGACATACGGCAGTGTTGCAGAGCCGTACGGATATTTGCGGTGCGGGCAATGAGGAAAACGTTTTAATTATAAAAATTTTCTCGGGTGCAAAGGACGTAACTTCCAACTACGGTATAACGTACGACAACGGCACGCTGACGGTTAAACCCAGACCTGTAACGGTTACTACGGGGGGAGGCACAAAGGTATACGACGGTACGGCGCTGACCGCCGAAAGGTACGGCTTAACGTCGACCCTTTCGCCGGCGTTTGTAAGCGACCATTACGAAGAGATAACCTTTACGGGCGCGCAGACCGACGTCGGCACGGGCAAAAACACCGTGCAGGTAAGAATTTTGTCCTCGGACGGCGAGGTTACCGAAAATTACGCTGTAACCGTTATCGAGGGAAGCCTCACGGTTACAAAACGGCCCGTTACGGTAATATCGCTCGGCGGCGAGTGGGTATACGACGGCAACGCGCACAGAAGAACGGCTTTGGAAATTTCGGAAGAAAAGGGAATGGGGCTTGCCGTGGGTCAGGCGGCGCAGATTGTTACCCAAAGCGCAATAACAAACGTAGGAACGACAAAGAACGTAATTACCGTACAGATAACCGAAGGAAGCAAGGATACTACGGCAAATTACGATATTACATACGAGTACGGCACTTTGAAAGTTACCCCCAGACCGGTAACAATTACTGCGGGCAGTTCGGAAAAGCAGTACGACGGCACGCCTCTTGTATGCGGAACGGTCGGCGGCGACAACCTCGTTTTGGGACATACGGTTACCGCGCGTACCACAGGCTCGCAGATTAACGTCGGCGAAAGCGCAAACCGCATTGTGTCGGGCACGGTATTCATAGCCGACAGAACCGGCTCGGACGCAACTAAAAATTATACCATCACTTTGGCGGACGGCGTTTTAAAAGTAATACCACGCGAAATTATAGTTAAGGCGGGCAACGCCTCAAAGGTATACGACGGCGACCCTTTGACCTGCGAGCTGTACTCGGTCGTTTCGACAACACCGCTTTTATCGGGACATAAGCTTACGGCGCAGACTTCGGGAAGCCTTACGGACGCGGGCAAAGGCGAGAACCTGATAGTGCCCGAAAGCGTTAGAATCACGTCGGGCGGATCAGACGTCAGCGCGAATTATTCGGTAACTCTGGAAGGGGGTACTCTGACCGTAGAGAAAAGACAGATTACGGTAACCGCAGGCAGTGCGGAAAAGGAATACGACGGCGAAGAGCTTACCTGCGGCGAATATACTATAACCTCACGATACGACCCCGCTCTTGTAAAGGACCACAAGCTTACGGCAACCGTTTCGGGCTCGCGGACGGACGCGGGCGAAGGGGCAAACGTTATCGAAAACGTTGAAATTACCTCCGCAAGCGGCGACGTAACCGCAAACTATGCGATAACCGCGATAAACGGCACGTTGACGGTAACGGGCAAAAAACTCACCGTAACCTCCGCCGACGGCGAATGGGTTTATGACGGCGAGTGGCATTATAATGAAGAGTTCGAGTATGACGGACTTTTGGAAGGGCATACAATCGAGTGCAATCAACACTACTATATATGCAACGTTGACAGCTACGAAAATATAATCGCTGTCAAGGTATATTCGGACGAAAGGGACGTTACCCGGAATTATCAGATAGAATATACTTACGGCACTTTGACGGTAACTGAGCGCGATGTTTATCTCACCACCGCCGACGGCGAGTGGGTATACGACGGCTCGGAGCACTCTGCCCTTTACGCCGAAGTGAATTCCGACAGCACTTACGGCTTGGTTGACGGCCATACTTTGGACTATGCGGACGGCGCTATGATCACTTACGTCGGAAAAACCGCAAACGACATAATTGTAAGCGTATTCGACGGAGAAAACGACGTTACCGCAAATTACGATTTGCATCTGACCTTCGGCACGCTCGAAGTTAAAAAACGCCCCGTTACTATTACCTACAAGAGGAACGAAATTTACTTTACGGGCGCGCCCGTAAACGAGGTGATAACTTCGGAATATCTACGCAGTGTATCGGACTACCCGCTTTTAGACGGCGAAATCGTTTACGTAACGGCGCTTTGCGACGAATACGGTCTTGGCGGAGCTAACCTGTATTTCGGTGAGGGCAGTGCCGGGGTATGCGACCGGACGGGGAAAGACCTCACCGCAAACTATGAGATTACTCTGCTTTCGAAGCGGGTGCAGATTGTACAACGCAAAATTTTGATTCAGTCGGCTACGGTTGAAAAGGTTTACGACGGCACGCCGCTTATATGCGAAGATTACGAAATAATTTCCGAAGAAAGCGCAAGCGCGTTTGTTTCGAAGTGTTTGGTGCAAGGGCACACTCTTGCCGGGCTTGAAATTACTTTCACGGGTTCGATTACGGAAATCGGCGAAAGCTACAACTATTTCACGGTCGACAGCTTCAAGGTTGTTGACGACGCGGGCAAAGACGTAACTTACGGCTACGAGACAGAGACCGTTTTCGGCAATATGTACGTTACCGAATTCGGTTCGTTGCACGTAACTACTTCGGGCGCGACAAAGATCTATGATGGTACGCCGTTGACCTGCAGAGATTACACCGTTGAAAGCACGCTTTTAGACGGATACGAATACTTTATCCTGGTTACGGGTTCGCAGACCGAAGTCGGCTCGTCGGATAATACGATTGAGGTATTTGTAATCTCGCCCGATGGCAAGGACGTATCTTCGGGATTGAAACTTTTTGAGCGGCTCGGAACTCTCACCGTTATAGATACGGGCAACGACTGGGGCGGAAGAGGAGACGGCGACATAGATACGAGCGGCGGAATAGGCGGCGGAGGCGGCGCGGACGGTCAGTCCGTAGTAGCGCTGAAGGTTTATTCGGAAGCAAGCGGCGTGGTCTATATGCGCCTGCAAAGCTACGGAAACTACACTGGCAAGGGCTGGAATCCCGCTAATCCCTACACGGAAACGGTGGACGGGACGTGCGGTATGAACTATCTCACGGGCTATGCTCTGGCAGGCGCGGGCAGAAGCGGCGTATATATGCAGGTTGACGTTGCGGGAAATTATTATTACCTGCCCTACTACCTCGCCGCGGGAAATTATAATTACCGGATTCAGTCAAGCGACGTATTGTATTCGGGCGATACAGGCGCGGTTTACTCGCTGTATTACTATCCCTACGATTACCTGTCCGAGGGCGCCGTTATGCTTAATTCCGAAGCGCTTTCAAAGACGGAGCTTTTATACAGACAGTTCGTTTACGAAAACTATCTTGCAGTGCCCAACACTACCGCCCAGTATCTCAAAACGGTAATCGCGGCACAGGGCTTCGATTTATCGGACGGCAACCTGATTGCAAAAATCGCGGCATTCGTTCAGGGCTCGGCTACTTACAATTTAAATTACGATACAAATCTTGACGGAGAGCGCGACGCGGTTGTAAGCTTTTTACGCGACTATAAAGAGGGCGTTTGCCGCCACTACGCAAGCGCGGCTACCCTTTTGTACAGAATGATGGGAATACCCGCGCGCTACACGATAGGTTATAAAGGGAATACGGTTGCGGGCAACTGGGTTGAAATTACCTCCGGCGAAGCGCACGCATGGGTAGAAGTGTATATAGACGGCGAGGGCTGGGTCCAAATCGAAGTTACGGGCACGGACGACAGCTCTTACGGCGAAATAGATTTGGGTACGCTTACGCCTGTCGACGTAACCAAGGAATACGACGGAACTCCCCTTGTCGCAAACCGTCTCATTGAGGAAGGGAAGCTTGCCGAACTTTTAGCGCAGGGCTTCACCTACAAAGCGCAGTTCGGCGGAAGCCAGACCTACGTCGGTACGGGTGGAAGCTACGTTACGGATATAACCCTCTACGGTCCCGACGGCAAGCCTATTTTAAAGGGCGTAAAATGGATGTCGGGCAGGGGTAAGCTTACAGTCGTGGGCGTGGGCTCGCTGATAACGGTTCACCTTTACTATCTCGAATGCGAATACGACGGACGCGGACACTCGCTCGGAAGCGGCGACTGGTACGCCGAGGGCTTGCCCGCTGGGTTCCGTATTGAATTCGACCCCTCGTCGATAGTGGTAACCGAAGCAAACGGCTTTGACTGGGAATCGTTGAAAAATCTGCCCCTTAGGCTGTACAACTCCTACGGCTACGACGTTACCGCCAATTACAATATTATTTTCAGCAATGAAAGCGTTGCGGGCTGCGACGGCGAGGGAATTTGCGTTACGGGCAGGCGGCTCACAATTTGCACGCAGACGGCGGAAAAGGAATACGACGGCAAACCGCTGACAAACAGCGGTTGGTGGATTTCGTTCGGTACCCTTGCCGAGGGGCATAAGATAGAGGTCAAGGTTTCGGGTGCGATAACCGACGTCGGCGAAGCGCCTAACACCGTTTCGAATTTAAGAATTTTTGACGAGGACGGCAGGGACGTTACGAAAAATTACAAAACAGAATACGTTTTCGGCAAACTTTCCGTTATAGACTGAGAGGTGTGGAATATGGCAATATTTATCTCTGACAGCCCCGTGCAGACTTTAAAATTCGGGGAACGGTATGCAAAAAGCTTAAAGGGAGGCGACGTGGTTTTGCTCGGCGGCGAAATGGGCGCGGGCAAAACCGTGTTCGCCAAGGGCGTTGCCAAGGGGCTTGGAATAAAGGACGAGGTTTTATCCCCCACTTACGCCTATATGAACGACTACGGCGGAAAGCTTTACCACTTCGATTGCTACCGCTTAAAAAACGGCGAACAGGCGGAGGGGCTTGGTCTTTGCGACTATTTTTACGCGGACGGCGTCTGTCTTATCGAGTGGGCGGAAAATATTTCGTCGGTACTGCCCGAAAAGGTCAAAAGGGTTGAAATACAAAAAACCGAAAGCGGGAGAAAGATAATTTATGAGTAATTTTCTTGCGATAGACACGTCATCGCGCTACCTCACGGTTCTGGCGCGCAAGGGGGATAAGAAAAAGCTTGTTCACCTTAAAGACTGCGCTATGAAGCACTCCTGCGTGTTGATGGGTGAAATCCAAAGGGCGATGGACGCCGTGGGATTAAAGCCCGATGAGTGCGATTTTTTCTGCGCGGTAACCGGTCCGGGCTCGTTTACGGGCATAAGAATAGGCGTTGCAACGGCAAAGGGCTTTGCGGTCGGCGCGGACAAGCCCGTCAGGGCAGTAACCACTTTCGACTTGATTGCATATAATGTCAACAGCGAAAATTTTTATACCGTCATAGACGCGGCGCACGGCTACTATTACGTCTGCGGTTACGGCGGCGGAAAAATAACAATGCCGCCGTCATATATAAGCCGCAGCGAGGTTGAAAAGCTTTCACCCCTTTTCGGAACAGAGGATTTAGACCTTGAAAACTACACCCGTTTAAATGCGGGCGATTGTCTTGAAAGCGCGGTGAACGGAAGCCGCGATACCGAAATAAGCGAACTTCGCGCGCTGTACGTCAGGAAGTCGCAGGCAGAGGAGGGCAGAAAATGAAAATCCGCCCGTGGAAGTATGAGGACATTCTGCGTATATCCGAAATCGAAAAGGAGTGTTTTCCCAAGGAGCCGTGGTCTTTCCAGATGCTGGCGTCGTCGTTCGGAAACGAAGCCTTTTCGGGTGTTGTTGCCGAGGACGGCGGCGAGGTGATAGGCTACGGCGGGTTTACAGCCGCCGCCGATACCGCCGATATCGACAATATAGCCGTGGTTGAAAACTACCGCAGGGGCGGAGTTGCCAAAGCGGTTGTAGAGGAGCTTTGCAAAAAGGCAAAAAAATCCGGCGTCAAAAAACTCTTTTTAGAGGTGCGCGTTTCTAATTTTGCGGCGATGAGCCTGTATCTTAAATGCGGCTTCAAAGGAGTTTACGCGCGGTCGCGCTACTATCCCGACGGAGAGGATTGTCTTGTGATGGTCAAGGAGCTTTAAAATTCTTTTAGACGGCAGGCACGTATCTTTTATACGGGAAGGCGAGGGGCAGGACGTTCTGTTTTTGCACGGATACCTTTCCAAAAAAGAGAGCTTTTATTACCAGATAAAGTTTTTTTCCGCCTCTTTCAGGGTAACCGCGCCCGATTTCCCCGGCTTCGGGGCAAGCGCGCCCCTGACTGAAGCTTGGTCGGTGGGCGACTATGCGGACTGGCTTGAAAAATTTATTAAGGCGGCGGGACTTAACAACCCCGTGATAATAGCCCACTCGTTCGGCGCGCGGGTAGCGCTCAAATACCTTGCAAAAAATCCCTGCGCGGCGGAAAAGCTTGTTTTAACGGGCGGCGCGGGTCTTGTCAAACCGCGCACAAAAAAATATACGCGGCGGGTAAAGGCTTACCGCATAGTCAAGAGGTTTTTTCCTAAGCTTGCGGAAAAGCGCTTCGGTAGTCCCGAATACCGCACGCTTCCGCCCTTGATGCGCGAGAGCTATAAAAAAATCGTCAACGAGGATTTGCGCGATTGCGCTGCGGAAATAAAGTGCAAAACCCTGCTTGTTTACGGCAGAGAGGATACCGTAACCCCTGCGGAAGAAGAGGGTAAAATCTTCAACTCGCTCATTCGGGAAAGCAGACTGGAAATCTGCGAAGGCGGGCACTTCTGCTTTTCGGAAAATCCCGTGCCGTTCAACGGCGCGGTATACAAATTTTTAAACGGTGATTGAATTATGGGAATTTTCGTATCGGTACCTAAAACCGTAGAGTGCATTCTGACCGCGCTGGTTTTTGCGGTTCTTTTAAGCCTGTCCGCATATAAAGCGCTGGGCGTATTGCAGTCGGCGGGGTATTCGGGCAAAAAGTTTTTCAAGTGGATAAGAAAGAAAGGCAACCTCGCCCAGCAAAGGCTGATACTTCTGGCGCTGTTATGCCTTTTGTCCTGCGGCATAGTTTCGCTCTGCTTTTCGTTCACGGGAGAGTGGTCTGCGGTTATCGGATTAATTCCTTACATTGCGTTTTTTACCGTGTATATGGTCGCAGACCGCAAAATCGCACTGCGTTCGGCGGTAACGAGAACGGCAAGATTTACGCGTCTTTACGTTGTGTTGTTCGTAGTGTCGTTTATAATCTCGTATATATCAGTTACCCTTCTCAACTTCGCGGACTGCGTTTGGGGGAATAGTATTTTCTGCAGTCTTAGATACTGCGCGCTGGCAATTCTTCCCGCAGTGCTCTATCTTTTAATTGCGCTTTCAAATCTGATTGCCAAAATTTACGAGGTTCCGCGCAATAAAAAATACGTAAAAAGCGCCAAAGCAAAGCTTTCCGCAAGCAATATCAAGGTAATAGGAATTACGGGAAGTTACGGCAAAACCAGCACGAAGTTTATTTTAAATAAAATTCTTTCGGCTAAATACAAAGTTTTGTCCACCCCGCGCTCGCACAATACGCCGATAGGAATTGCGCTTGCAATCAACTCGCACGAGCTTAGCTCTTACGATATTTTCGTCGCGGAAATGGGCGCGAGAAACGTGGGCGACATTGCCGAACTGTGTGAAATCTGTCCGCCAGATATATCAGTTATCACGGGTATCTGCGGTCAACATCTCGAAACCTTCGGCACATTCGCCAACGTCGTAAAGGCAAAAGGCGAAATTCTTGACGCGACTAAGGACTGCGCGGTTATCGCGGACGACTGCTACGACCTGTTCGCCGAACGCGCCGCAAATATGCGTAGGTGCGACTGCGTTTCGGATATATCCTGCTCGCCCGAGGGCGTAAAATTTACCTTGACGCTCGGAGGCGAGAGCAAAGTTTGCGAAAGCAGGCTTTTGGGCAGACACTCTGCTTACAATATAGCAATAGCGGCTCAGACGGCTTATCTTGCGGGTATGACCTTGGATGAAATCGCCTCGGCAATACCGCAGATAGAGTTTATCGAACACCGCCTGCAACTGATAAAGAGCAACGGCGTAAATATTTTAGACGACGGTTATAATTCCAACGTCAGGGGCGCACGCGCCGCGTTGGAGGTGCTAAGGAGTTTCGGTGGGCGCAAAATCGCCGTAACCCCGGGTCTTGTAGAGCTTGGTGTTCTGGAAGAAGATGAAAATAAAGAGCTTGGCAAAAACCTCGTCGGGCTGGATTTGGTGATTTTGGTCGGCGATACGCTGATAGAGTCGGTCAAAAGCGGCTATCTCGAAAACGGCGGCGACGGCGAAAAACTTGTTACCGTGCCCACCCTTCAGGCGGCGCAGGAGCGGATTAAGGAATATATAAATACGGGCGATACCGTTCTGTTTTTGAACGATTTACCCGATATTGTATGACGTAAGACAAATTTAAAATTCACCAAAGCTGAAAAATAAAGCGGAGGTGAATTATGAAAAAAACTGTTGCCGTAATATTCGGCGGTGTTTCAAACGAAAACGAAATATCTGTTATAACGGGCACGATGGCGTCCAACGTTTTAAAGAGCGGGGGCAGTCAGGTCGTGCCCTTGTACTTGTCCCAAAAGGGCGAGCTGTACACGGGCGAGGGACTTTTGGATATTAACAGCTTCAAAGACGGCGGATATGAAAAATCGCCGCGCGCTTCGGTTACGCGCGGAGGCGTGTTCGAGATTAACAAGCGGGGCAAAGTGAAGCGGTTTATAAAGGTTGACGTGGCTCTCAACTGCTGCCACGGCGGTTTAGGCGAAGGGGGCGGCGTGTGCGGTCTTTTCGCGCTGTGCGGGATTCCGCTTGCAAGCGCGGGAATGTTCGAGTCCGCCGCATTTATGGATAAATATTTTACAAAGCTCGTTTTGGGTTCGCTGGGCGTGAAGGTGGCGCCGTACGTCTATTTCAGAAGCGCAAGCGACGCGCTCTGTGCCGAAGAGCTCGGCTATCCCGTAATCGTAAAGCCTGCAAAATTGGGCTCGAGCATAGGCATTGCCCGCGCGGACGACAGGGAGAGCCTTATAAGCGCGGTGGAGGCGGCGTTTTTCTACGACGACGGCGTTCTGGTTGAAAAGTATTTTTCCGACCGCCGCGAAATCAATTGCGCCGCATACCTTTCCGACGGCAATGTGATAACTTCGGAGTGTGAAGAGGCGTTTACAAAGGGCGATATTTTAAGCTACGACGACAAGTACGCCGGCGGCGGAAAATCTCAGCTTCCCGCAGATATTCCCTTGGAGCTGTCGGATAAAATCCGCTCGCTTACTGCCGAGGTTTACTCGCGGCTGAATATGCGCGGTATCGTCCGCTTTGACTACATACTGTGCGGCGAAGAGGTATATTTAAGCGAAATAAATACCGTTCCCGGCTCGCTTTCGTATTATCTTTTATCCAACGGCTTCAAGGACTTTTATCCCGTATTGCAGGCGGTAATCGTTCAGGCTCTGGACGACTGGCAACGCGCCGCCGATAAAAAGATGCTTTGCACCGGCATTTTAAACGCACTGCCGTCGGGCGCGGCAAAAATCGGCGCAAAGTAAAAGAACCGCCGCGGCTTTGCCGCGGCGGTAAAATTTTATTCTTCAACGGGTTTGCCGTCTTCGGGCGGTTCGGGCGGAGCTTCCGTCTTTTCCCGTTTGCCAAGCATTTCCAATTTAAAATCGGGCAGAAGATGCGCGGCTTTAAGCTGTTTTTTCAGCTTGCAGACGTAGAGAATAACTACCGCCACGCCAAGACCTATAATTTCCTGCAGGACGTTTGCGGGCATCTTCATAACGGCAACCGCAGGCGAAAGACCTTCCCAGGTTATGCGTTTTAAAAAATATGACACAATCACCAACAGCGCGGGGAAGATACCGGCAAGCACGGCAAGCACGGTTTCCCGTTTTTCGCTTTCCTTTTTGTTAAAGAAAAACCGCAAAAGCATAAATATGCCCGAGGCGGCTAAACCCTGCGCGCCGTGAATTAAAAGCGAGGGTATAGCGTTGTACGCCGTGCCGTTCACACCGAACAAATCGAAGAAGGTAGTGCCTATTCCGCCGACTATTGCCGCGCCGATAGGGTCGAGTATGTATGCCGCCATAAATATGACGAAATCGCACCAGTAAATTTTGCCCGAAAGCACGGGAAGCCCCGGTATGTAACCCGTCGCAACGACCATTGCGGTCAAAAGCGCAACGTAGCATATCCATTTTGTAGTGAAAAGCACCCTTTTTGTTGCCATAAATACCTCTTATTTCCAGTTTTGACGTTGACTATTATACTCGTATTG
>JAIDOO010000370.1 GCA_029063275.1 Clostridia bacterium | reverse complement strand
GTTCTACGCTTATCGAAGAGTAGTACTGGCTGGAACCGTTGTGGTTGGTGGCGTAGTTATGAAGCATAAGGATATGCGAAATAGGCTCTTTAAAATCCTCGTCAAGGAAGTAATCGCCGTCCTCGTTTTCGTATACGGGAACTTCTTCGCCGTCAACGGTGCAAACAAGATTGCCGTCCTCGTTTTCGTGAACGTTGTAGTGCGTGCCGGGATTTTCGATAACAGCGTAAGGATTTGTATCGGTTTCCTCACCGTCATCGTCGCTGTCGGATTTGTCGTTTTCCTGAATAGCGGCGTAGGTGTCGGCGTAGGGGATATCGTACCAGTTCATTCCGTTGTAGTCTACGTAATTTTCCTTGTACTCGTCCGTACCCGATTTCAGGCTGTTGTTATAAATAAGGGCGTCTTTAAGAGTTCCGTCCTCAAACTTTTTCCAAGCCTTGTCCGAGGTATTTATAATACCCGATTTGGTATAAGACGAGCCGCCGCTCGACCAGTTGCTGGGCGAGTTGATAAGGTACACCGCGTCCTCGGGGGGTTCGGTAAAGAACTCGAAGTTACCGTTTTTGAGAAGCTGGGTATCTTCGATAGACGTGGTTTTATCGTCCGGATCGTCCTCGGGCGTGTCTTTGCACGCCGCCGCCAGTCCCGAAAGGGCGAACGAAGCGGTGCAGGTAAGCGCAACCAACAAGTATTTCAGTCTGCGTTTCTTTGAGTAATGATTTGCCATATTTTGCATTATCCTTAATAAATAATCGTACCATATTATTTTAATATAATCGTCGATTATAATCAAGCAAATAACGCTTGTACAGCCAAAAAATTTTATTATTTTTGCAGTTTTGCCTATACTAAGTCAAAAGTAAAGTTATGTTCGGCAAAGATAAATTTTTCAAGCGCACCCTTGCGGGGGTATTTACGGGCGCAGTTAACGGATTATTCGGCGGAGGCGGCGGTATGGTTGCCGTGCCGATTCTTCGCGGTTTGCTCGGTTACGAGGATAAGCAGGCGCACGCCACGGCTATATTTATAATCGCGCCCGTATGCGCCGCGAGCGCTGTTATTTATATAATCAACGGCTACGCCAGCCTTGACGTGATAATTCCCGCAAGCATAGGCTCCGTTGCGGGCGGACTCGTCGGCGCGCTTGCGCTGACAAAGTGCCCCAAAGGAATAGTAAACTATATTTTTATCGCCCTTATGTTTATAGCGGGCGTAAGGATGCTGTTGCCGTGAGTTTTATTCTTTTTATGATTGCGGGCTTTTGTTCGGGACTTCTCGGCGGAATGGGAATGGGCGGCGGCACGGTATTAATTCCCGTTTTAACAGTGCTTATGGGGGTGGAACAGCACGTTGCTCAGGCTACAAATCTTATAGCGTTTTTGCCTATGGCGGCGTTTACCTTAAAGGTACACAGGGACAACGGGCTGTTGAAAACCGACGGACTTTTGAGTATAGTCATTCCTGCGTTGTTGCTTTCCGTCGCCGCAGGCTTTCTTGCCGCCCTGCTTCCGTCCGAGGTGCTTAAAAAGCTTTTCGGCGCATTTTTGGTCGTTCTCGCGGTAAAATTATTGCTGGATACCCGCATCAGCTACGCGAAATAAGCTTTTTGAGAGGTTTAAACGTGAACATTTTAAGACAGTACAAAAATGCTCCTATAAACAACAGGCAGGCGGGCGCGCAGATAACAATTTGCCAGAAAGTTGAAACGTAACGGCTCACAATTCCGTCCAAAAGCGTGCCGAAGGTGCAGGTAAGCGCTATCACTGCCAACGATTTCAGCGCGTATTTCATAAATTTTATTTCGGGACACTTCTTTTTTAGTAATCTGAGATTTAAGCCTGCGGAAATTATAAAGCTCAGCGCCAGACCTATAAGATACGAGTAAACGCCCACGAATCTTGTCAGAGCGAAAATACTTATAAGCATTGCGATAGCGCCTATGACGAAGTAAATAAGGGTACGCTTTTCACAATTTAACGAGTTCAGTATGGTGGTCGTAATCATTGCGATGCACATGGGGAAGAGTATAAACGAGCAGTTCTGTACGATTTGTCCGCTTAAATCGTTGGCGTAGAGGAAGGTGCCTATCTCATCGCCGAGGACGAACAGAATGGGAATTAAAAGCGTCGCTATGAAAATTGCCGCTTTTACGGACTTTTCGATATCGAATTTTACGAGCTCTTTTTTGTTTTTATAGAAATTTTCCGAAAGTTCCGGCGCGACCACGACGGAAATGGAACCTATCAGCGCTGAGGGCATAAACAGCATGGGAACGCTCATACCTATGGCTACGCCGTAAAGACTTATCGCTTCCGAGTTGCTTAAACCGTATGTATTCATAAGAAGCATAGGCAAAAGTACGGCAACTGCAGAGTTGAGAACTGACGTCGTGGTGCGCATAGCCGTAATGGGAAGCGAAGAAGAGAAGAGAGGCTTTAACTGAGGCTTGGGGTTTACAAATCTGCCGCCCTTTTTGAAATACCAGAAAAGGGAAACTATGAACGAGAATACGTAGGAA
Source organism: Clostridia bacterium (assembly GCA_029063275.1). Classification (GTDB taxonomy): domain Bacteria; phylum Bacillota; class Clostridia; order Christensenellales; family Borkfalkiaceae; genus Coproplasma. The sequence continues at coordinate 2,228 of JAIDOO010000370.1, read as the reverse complement.
ACGAGAACGGCAATCGTTGCGCGCTGAGCGCCGAGCATAGGGTCGGCAACTCCGTAAACGAGCACACAGCCGATTATTACCATTACGGCGTCCTCTAAAAGCTCGATTATACTGTAAGGCAAAAACTGTTTGTTGCCCCAGAACGAACCGCGCATTACCGCGTAAATGGAAGTCAGGATAAGTCCGGGTAAAAGGATTATGAAAATATCCGTGCTCCTGTCGTCGGAAAACAGAAAGCCGAATAAATTTTTACCGAAGAACAGCAAAAGCGCCAGCGGTATCGTTATGATAAGAGTAGCGATTACGCCCGCCGTAACTGCGGCGTGCCCGCCTTTAACGTCTCCGCTTGCGTTGCTCTTTGCAATCAGGCGCGAAACCGTAACCGGTACGCCGCTTGAAGCAACTGTTAGGAACACGGCAAAAACCGAAAGGCAAATCTGGTAAATTCCCAGCCCTTCCGCGCCGATAATACGCGATAAAACTATTCTGTAAAAAAAACTCAGTGCTTTTTCGACCGTAGAAAATACCGTAACCATAGCCGCGGACTTATAAATGTTTTGTTTCATCAACAATATTCTACAAATTAAATCACGCGATTATGAACATTTTGTCCTTTTATTACGTATAATATATCAAATGTTTACGCTCGTTACGGACAGAAGCAAATATTTCAGAGTGAAGCGGGGACAGAGCGCCGAAGAGTTGGAGCGCGAGCTTAAAACCCCCGTACACGGCGCCGTGTTTGCCGGCAGAATTATAGAGGTCGCGTCGGGGGATTTTACTGATTACTCGGCGCAGGTGGGGGATACGTACCGCACGATTGCCTTAAAATTCGGCGCAGACGAAGAGGAACTGAAAAAAACCAACGGTTTTAAACCCGTTTATCCAACCTGCAAATTATTTGTGCCGTGTAAAAACCTGCGTGGCATATAATGTAATAAAAAACCAACGGAGGTCAAAATGTCATTTTTTTCCAATTTTCAATCGGATAAATGTCCCGGCACTATAAGCGGTAATCCCCTGACGGGAATGTGTGAAAAGGTGTGCATTCAGGCACAAAAGATTTTCGACGCCTGCATCAAACAGATTCAGATAGAAAATTATACCTTAACACTCACCGATATGGTTCCCGCGGACCCTACATACCCCTTGACTTTTATAAGCGCAAGGTCAACTTCTTCCTCGGGCACGATAACGGGTCTTAATATCGAAAGGCTTGCAGATAAGCCCGGTTGCGCAAGAGTTCAGGCGACGGTAGGTATTCCCGTAGAGGTGCTTTATACCGACGCAAACGGGGTAGAAGGCGTGGCTCAGGCAAACATCAGCGTTTCGCAGGACGTTCTTTTGTTTGTTCCCGCTCCTTCGATAATGCCTTATAAGGTAACCAGCGAGGTAAGCGCGGTCTGCGCGGAGGGAACGTTTAATTCCGAAACGAATACGTTCAGCGTAAACGCGTGCATTACGGTAATTTTAAAGGTCGCTATCGACGTTGAAATTCTCGTTCCCAGCTACGGTTACTGTGCTATACCGCCCGCACAGGAGTACTCGCATGAGGTCTGCACAGGCTTCTTCGAGCTTCCCCTGTATCCCCAGGGCAAGACCTGTTCAAGGCAGTAATTATATTCCGAAAACGCACGGCGGAGCCCTTTGGTTCCGCCGTTTCTGTTGATTTTGCCAGTTAAAACAGTACTATGTCAGACATAAATAGCCCTTTTTTAATCAAAATTGCTTTATAAACGCCTAAAAAAGTGCTAAAATGTGTCTATGAAAATATTTTCGATAAGCGATTTGCACCTTTCGGGTCTTTGCGATAAGCCAATGAACGTATTCGGCGCAGGGTGGGAAAATCACTTTGAAAAAATCAAGACGGACTGGAATAATAAGGTTTCTGACGAAGATATAGTTTTAATCTGCGGCGATACAAGCTGGGGTACGGTTCTCGATGAGGGGCTGTACGATTTGCGCACGCTGAAAAATCTCAAAGGCAAAAAGGTGTTTATCCGCGGCAATCACGATTACTGGTGGAATGGAATTACCAAGTTGCGCGACGGCGCGCCCGATAAAAGTTTTTATTTTTTGCAGAACGACTGTGTAAGATTTGACGGCGTGGTAATTTGCGGTTCGCGCGGCTGGACCTGTCCCGGAAGCGCCGACTATACCGACCACGACGAAAAGCTGTACATGCGCGAAGCGGAAAGGTTCAAACTTTGCTTTAAAGAGGTTGAAAA
>JAIDOO010000037.1 GCA_029063275.1 Clostridia bacterium | reverse complement strand
TTAAGTCGTCGGCAGCGGCAGATGTGTCTTAGAGACAGGTTGCACTCACTGAAAATCGCGCTGTTTCTGTTTTTGGTGAACCTCGCGTTCGGATTTATTATCGAGGCGGTGGGCGAGGATAAAATCAGCTCGCTCCTTGTCGGCGGCGCGTATTTTCAGCCCTTTATAACCTCGCTCATAGGCTTAATCCCCAACTGCGCGTCAAGCGTTATTCTTACCGAAACTTATATACGCGGCGGTATCGCGTTCGGAAGCTGTGTGGCGGGACTTTGCTGTAACGCGGGCGTGGGGCTTGTTATTCTTTTCAGGAATACGAAAAAAATCAAGAGAAATCTGCTTTTTACCCTTGCGCTGTACCTTATCTCGGTTGCAACCGGGCTTGCGGTGAACTGTATATGCATTCTCTGCGGATGGTTATAAAAATCCCGTTAAAATAAGTTGACTTGAATTTAAGCTTTTGGTATAATTTGTAAGGTTTTTGAAAAAAAGACTAATAAGGCGCGTCGGCGAAGGTGAGGTGAAAGATAGATGTCAACGATAAGAGTAGGCGAAAACGAGTCTGTTGAAAGCGCGTTAAGACGCTTTAAAAGAAAGTGCTCGCGCGACGGTATAATCGGCGATTTGCGTAAAAAAGAATTCTACGAATCTCCCTCGGTCAAGAGGCGCAAAAAGGCAGAAGCCGCAAGAAAAAGAAATAAAAATTAATTTAAAGGGTCTGTTTCGTTAAAAGCGAAACGGACCTTTTACATTGAAAAATAAGTCGAGATATGTAATTTTTTGCGAGGAATTTATGGATGATATAAAAATTATGGCACGCGCTGCAAAACAGCGCCTTAAAACCAATTTTTGGGAAGAATGCAAAAGAAATCTTGACGAAGGCGCGGCGTTTGCGCGCGAGCTCGGACTTAACGAATCCAAGGTAAAGACAAGCCTTTGCGGAAAAGTCAAAAAGGAAATAAAGGGCGCGAGGGAGGACGGCTTTTATCTTAAAGTAAAAGCTCTTCTGGACGCGGAGGGCGAAGTTTCGGACGCGATAGGACGGCTTACCGACAAGGAGCTGTACGAAACTTTGTCTTACGAAGAAAAACAGCGCTATAATTTAAGCCTGTCGGCAAAATACCTGCAGGCGCTGGAAAGATACAGAAAGGAAAAAGAAATAGGAATATAAATTTAAAGCCCCGTCAAAGGGGCTTTTCCGTTTGTAATTTGCCTTAGTATATGGTATAATGTCGTGGCAATGGAAAATACGCTTGATAGTCTTAACGAAGAACAAATCAAACCCGTAACCGATACCGAGGGCGCTGTGCTTGTGCTTGCGGGCGCGGGCAGCGGAAAGACCCGTGTTTTAACTTCGAGAATAGCTTATATCCTCGGACAGGGCAAGGCAAGCCTTTCGCAGATACTCGCCATTACCTTTACCAACAAGGCGGCGGGTGAAATGAAGGAAAGGCTTTTTAAAATGCTCGGCGAGGGCGACAGCAAATGGATTTGCACTATTCACTCGATGTGTGTAAAAATTCTCAGACAATTCTCCGACAGGGCGGGCATCAAGCCCAACTTTTCGATTTACAGCGAAACGGAGCGGAACAACATAATAAAAAAGGTCTTTCAGGAACTCGATTTGGATGAAGAAAGTCTTTTAAAAAGCGCAAAGTACCACATAGGCAACGCTAAAATGCTTGGACTCGACCCCGACCAGTACGGGCGCAAGTACAGCCATGAGCGCGGTATCGACGATATTGTTATCGTATATGAAAAGTACGACAGGCATTTAATGGAAAACAACGCGCTGGACTTTGACGATCTTCTTTTACAGACGTTGCGTCTTTTGAAGAGGGATACCGAAACTCGCGAATACCTTGCGGACAAGTTCAAGTATATTCTTGTGGACGAGTTTCAGGATACCAACGCGGTGCAGTATGAAATTATCAAGCTTCTCTCATCGGTCCACGGCAATATCTTTGCCGTCGGCGACGACGACCAGTCGATTTACGGCTGGCGCGGCGCGGAGATAGAAAATATCCTGAAATTCGACAAGGACTTCGACGGCGCTAAAATTTACAAGCTCGAGCGCAACTACCGCTCCACGAAATCCATTTTAAAGCTTGCTAACTCGATAATAAAAAACAATTCCGTCCGCCGCGGCAAAACCCTATGGACACAGTCGGACGACGGCGAAAAGCCCCAGTATTTTCAGGCGGAGGAAGAGGCGCAGGAAGCGTTGTTCACCGCCAGAATAATCAACGACGGCGTAGCAAAGGGCGAAAAATACTCGGACTTTGCCGTGCTGATGCGCATAAACGCGCTGACACGCTCATACGAGCAGGAGTTCACGAAATACGGAATACCGTACAAGGTTTTCGGCGGCTTCAAATTCTTTGAAAGAAAGGAAGTCAAAGACGTCTTAGCTTATTTAAGGCTTATATCCAACCCCTTTGACAGCGAGGCGGCAGAGCGCATTATAAACGTTCCGCGCCGCGGCATAGGTATGAAAACCGTACAGACTATGTACGAATACTCGCAAAGCCTGGGACTTTCGTTATACGATGCGTGCGTAGACTGCGAACAGCTTGCCTTGACGCGCGGCACAAAGGACAAATTAAAGGATTTTGCAGAGCTTATAAAGGGCTTTATAATTTCAGCCCAGCAGACTCCCGTAAACGAGCTTGTCAAAGAGGTAATATCCCTTTCCGACCTGCGCTCGGCTTACGACGACGGCACGGACGATGGCGACGGAAAGTTAGCAAACATCGAAGAATTTATCGCCTCTGTCGACGATTTTTCGCGGCTCAATCCCAATGCGACGCTTGACGATTATTTACAGCAGATTACCCTTGTTTCGGATACCGACAATATGGACGACGGCGATTACGTAACTATTGCCACAATACATTCGGTCAAGGGACTTGAATTTAAAAACGTGTTTATATGCGGGTTAGAGGACGGTATAATTCCCTCGTCGCGCTCGGAGGGCGAGGGCAGAAGCCTCGAAGAGGAGCGCCGTCTTATGTACGTCGCAATCACCCGCGCGGAAAAGCGGCTGTATCTGACCCGTTCAAAATCGCGCTATCTTTACGGACGCAGAGATCTGACAAGACCCTCGCGGTTTGTTGCGGAGCTTTCGTCCGAGCTGGGCATACCGACAGTACAAACGCCCTATTATTATGCGGGCGCGGGAAAAAAGTACGTTACGAATTACGAAGCCGGCGCGGGCTCGGCAGGGAAGGCGTTGTATTCTTCCGCCGACGGGTATCAAAGCGATATTCCGGTACGCAGTACGTTCAAGCCTGCGTTCGGTTCGCCGCTTGGCGGAGCTAAAAAGGCGGGCGAAAAAAACTACACCGTAGGTATGCGCGTGCGCCATGCCAAATTCGGCGTCGGTATGGTAATCGCGGTTAAAAACGGCGGCACGGTTATAAACGTGGCGTTCGACGGGCAGGGGATTAAGGAATTGTCTGCAAGCCTCGCCCCGTTAGACATTCTTTAA